>JASLMQ010000883.1 GCA_030746455.1 Candidatus Latescibacterota bacterium | reverse complement strand
GGACGTATCTGCTCTTGGTGCGACGCGACAGCGGAATCACCGGGCTGGACGATCTGGCCAACCGAAACCTTCTCGTTCTCACGGGCGGATTGGGCCGCCTCCCCCGACTCTGGCTGGACGTCGTTCTCCGACGAGAGGGTCATCCCGACAGCGCGTCGCATTTCCTCAGCGTGAAAGAGGCAGGCAAGGCCTCCCGCACGGTGTTGTCGGTCTTCTTCGGTCAGGCGCACGCCTGCGTGGTCCCGAGGCGAACCTTTCGGACGATGGCGGAGCTCAACCCTCAGCTGGCCGATGAGCTGGTCCCGCTCGCCACGTCCCCGGAGCTCCTCTGGGGCATCACGTGCTTCCGCGCGGGCTTTGACAAAGACAGGCGAGAGACGATATCCCGTGCTGCCCTGGAGATGCACACGGATCCCGAAGGCATGCAGGCGCTGATGCTCTTCGGCCTGGACCGGATGGTCCGGATCGGGCCCTCGGATCTGGAAAGCGTGGAGCGCCTTGCCAGGGAGCACGAGAATCTGGCCGCGGAACTCGGGAATGGCACAACGTCAGGGGGAGCCGGGAGGTCGGGAAATGGTGAAGGCGGAAAGGACTGAGGAATAGTTCTGCGAGCAAGGGGCTTCGGGCCCTTGGCACATCTCGCTAGCAAGGAACGCCAATGCGCGCCAGCGGAGCCCGCGCGCACCAAGGGATCAACATGACTAAACATCTGTTAAGAATATAGTTAGACGTGACGCATTCTGGTGGCATAGGGCTTGCAACAGTAGGGTGCAGACTCTACGAAACGATGGCTCGGAAGGATGACGACCGGATCGCCGGCACAGACGTCGCGCCCATCTCGGAGGAGAAACCATGCGTAGGCCAACAATCGCGGTGATGCTGCTTCTGGCCGTCGGCTTGTTCACTACAGCCGAGGCCAAGGAGGAAGCGAGATCGCTGTCGCTCGAGCAGGCGATCGACGTCGCGTTGGAGAACAACCGCTACCGGCCCATCTCGCGGCTCGGAGTGGAAATCGCGGAGGCACAGTACAGCCAGGTGATGTCGTCCTACTGGCCGCAGATCGCAGTCCGGTCGGCATTCGCCCGGCTGGACGAGGACCCCACCACGATCTTTCCCGAGGAAACGGATACCTATACCATCACGGACTTCCTGCCCCAGCCCATCGAGGCGACGGTCACGGTTCCCGAGAAGCACATCAAGCTGCTAGACAAAACCCACTTCGTGACCACGGGAACCCTGGTACTCCCCATCTACACCGGTGGGCAACGAAGGGGCATGCGCCAGCAGGCCCGGGCGGGTGTCCGGGCGGCGAAGCAGGTGGTGAGGCGGACCGACCTGCAGGTCACCTACGACGTGAGGCGGATGTACTATGGCGCACTGCTTGCGCGCGAGCTGGTCCAGCTCGGCGAGGATACGGTTGCGAGGCTGGAGGTGACCCTGGAGCTTACGGAAAACCTCTACAAAAGGGGCTCGGGCAAGGTCAAGAAGACCGACTACCTCAAGCACAAGGTTATGGTGGAGAGCATCCGATCCATCGTGTCAACGCTGCGAAGCAACAAACAGCTCGCGGAGGCCGCTCTGGTAAACACCATGGGCCTGGATTGGGATACGGACATCACGGTCGTCGAGCCCGAGATCCCGTTCGTCCCGTTCGAAGGGGACCTCAAACGCCTCGTGGGCAGCTCCTATCGTTTCAGCCCCGACTGGGCCCGGCTCGAGGCGGGGCTGGACGCGGCCGAAGGCCAGGTGAAGGAGGCCAAGAGCGGGTACTGGCCCAAACTGGCCTTTCAGGGTCAGGTCCAGGTCCTGGCCAATTCCTACGACGCCGGAATCGTGGGACCCAGTGAGCGGAAGTCCTGGCGTATAGGGGTTGGAATGGAGCTTCCACTCTTCAACGGCTTCCTCACCAAACAGAAGGTCCGCGAGGCCCGAGCGCGGCTGGAACGGCTTCGCCAGCAGAAGACGCTGCTCCACGACGGTCTCGCACTTCAGGTCAAGCACCTCTTCCTTGGGGTCAGCCGGGCCCAGGAGCAGCAGGAATCCGCCGGCGAGGCGCTGAAGGCCGCGTCGGACAACCGAAGGCTGAACGTCCGGGCCTACCAGGACGACCTCGTGGAGCTCCAGGACGTGGTGGAGTCGCAGCTGATGGAGTCCTTCGTGAAGGCCAGGTACCTCAAGGTCCTGTACGACCACGTGGAGGCGAAGGCACACCTGGAATTCGTGATCGGCCGGGAGATAGACAGGCTCGTCACGGGTGGATAACGACTCGAGCTTACCTGCCACCGAGATGGCCTCGGGTGGAGGCACTTTGAAACGGTTCTACCCAATCCTGGCGATCGCATTGGCCCTGCCGATGCATCCGCTGAGCTCCCACGGACAGACCTCGTCCCTTGCCGACACCGAGCTGTCCGGTGTGTTGGAGGTGGGCTACACGAGGGCGATGTTCAAGGGTGTAGACGTGGCCGACGCGGGGGCCGCCCTTCGGGTGTGGGTCAAGCGGATCATCGAAAGAACCGGAGAGGAAGCCGGTTCGGAAACCGTGGTGCTCGAGGATGCAGCCCACGTCGTACATGCGGTTCGGGACCGGGAGGTAGACATCGTTACCATGCTCACAGAGGAGTATCTGCAGGTCCGCGATCAGGTGGGACTCACGCCGCTCGCGGTGACTGCGCACGGTGACGGCGTGGGCCATCGGATCTCCCTGCTGGCCAGAAAGGACGGCCGGATCGATGGCCTGCGCCAGCTGGCCGGATGCGATCTCGTGGTAGACACGGGCGGGCAGGGCCGGGGGCCGTTCCGCTGGCTGGATGTCCTCCTGTCGGATTCGGGCTTGCCGGTGACAGCGGATCTCCTTGGATCCGTCAGAACGGTTTCAAGGGCCTCAAGGGCCGTACTCCCTGTGTTCTTCGGGCAGGCGGACGTCTGCCTGGTACGCTCGGGGTCCTACGCCACGATGGTCGAGCTGAACCCACAGCTGGGCTCCGAGCTGGTGGTCCTTGCCACGTCTCCCTGGCTGTGCTACGCCATCGTCTGTGCGAGGACGGCAGTCTTCGAACTCAGGCTCAAGGGCCTTCTGGCCGAGAGTCTGATCTCGCTGCACGAGGATCCCGAGGGACGGCAGCTGCTCACGCTTTTCCAGGTTGACCGGCTGCTGCCCTTCGATCCCAACCATCTGCAGGCGTTCACTACTCTTCTTGGCAGACACCGGGCGTTGACCCAAGGAATGGCTTCTCCCAGGAGGACAGCTCAATGAGACGTTTCACGCGCTGCCGGCGGAATCTGGCGGGAGGCCTGCTTGCGTTCGCCCTTGTATCGACACCGCTCCGGTCCTGGTGCGAGCAGCCCGTGTTCAGGTTGGGGCTTACAAGCGGCTCGCTGATGGGGGTGGACGAGAGGGACGCCCGAGCGGCGCTCGAGGTGTGGCTGAGAAAGGTGAGTACGGACCTCCGCACTGGGTTCGTGCCGCAGGCGGTCTGGTACGATACCCCGGAATCGGTCTGCGCTGCGGCGGCGGCAGGCGACGTGGACGCCTTTGCGATGTCCTGCCTCGAGTATCTACGTCACAGCGGCGGATTTTGGGGGACACCGGACCTGTGCGGGGTCTCTGGAGGCCGCACCGGACGGTCCTATCTGCTGCTTGTCAGACGGGAGGACGGTATCAGCGATCTAGCGGACCTGCGCGGAAAGAACCTCGCGGTAGAAACGGGATCTGAGGTAAGCACGCCCCTTCTCTGGCTCGACGTGCAGTTGATGAAGGCGGGTCACGGATCCAGCACAGGGTTCTTCGGCCGGGTGTCCAGGGAACCCAAGGCCTCGCGCGCGGCGCTGCCCGTCTTCTTCGGGCAGGCGGACGCCTGCCTGGTGACCGAACACTCGTTCGAAACCATTGCGGAGCTAAATCCCCAGGTCGGGGAGAAGCTGCGGGTCCTGTCCCGGTCGCCCGAGTTCCCGTGGGGGGTGCTTTGCTTCAGGAAGGGCCCGAGCCAGGTCGATAGGACGGAAGTGATGCAGGACGCAATGGAGATGCACCTGAATCCCCAAGGTAGGCAGGCCCTCATGCTCTGGAAGTCCGAGAAGCTCGTGCCGTACAAGCCCGCCTACATCCGTAGCCTCAAGCAACTGGTGGAGGACTATGATCGTCTCAAGGCGGCTCTGTCTCTCAGTCTGCGGGCCCGGTAGCGGCCGCAAAGGGAGAACTAGCATGGCAACCCGAACCCTCACCGTTTCGTTCCTCTTCGCGATTGCGTGTGCAGGCACATTGAATGTGGATGCCGGACCTCCGGGTCCTCAGGTCATCAGGATGGGCTACTCGGAGACCGCGCTCGCGGGCCTGAGCCAAAGCGACGTCCAGATCGCGGTGCAACTGTGGACCCGGGAATTGAGCTTCCGGGGCGGCGTGGAGTTGACGCCGGAAATCGTCTTCTTCAGAGATACGGACGAGTTGGAGAAGCTGGTCAAGGAGAAGCGGGTCGACCTGTTCAGTGTCGGCTCCCTCGAGTACCTGCAGAACAGAGGCCGCATCCCAATGCGTCCCGAGCTGGTGGGGATTGTGGGCGATGACGTCTATGAAGACTACATTCTCCTGGTGCATAGGGCCAGCAACGTGACACAGGTCTCCCAACTGACGGGGAGGAAACTCGTTGTTTCGACGACGGGATTGGACGAATCCGTGCCGGTTCTCTGGCTGGAGTCCTTGCTCCACGGCGAGGGGCTCGGGTCCCAGGACGACTTCTTTTCTGAGATCCGACGGGGGGACAAGACCTCGCAGTCCGTTGTCTCCGTATTCTTCGGACAGGCAGATGCCTGCCTGGTTAGCAGGCGGCTATACGACACAATGGCCGAGCTGAACCCCCAGCTGAGATCGGACCTCGTGGGCATCGCCAGATCGCCGGACTACCTCCCATCCGTGGGCTGCTTCCGCGTGGGCTGCTCCCCGGAGCTGAGGGATCTGGTGATCGAGGCCTCGCTGACGCTTCACAAGCACGCACGGGGGCGCCAGGTACTGACACTGTTCGGCATCAAGCGGATCAAGCGGTTCGCACCGGCCCTGCTGGCTTCGACTGTAGACCTCGACGAGGCGATGCCCGGGTGGCAAGGGAGTACGGGCAGGACCTGGCCCAACTCGGCAGGAACAGAACAGAACTGGGGTCCGCAGGCCCGGTAGCGGCCGCAAAGGGAGAATCAGCATGGCAACCCGAGCTCTCACTGTCTCAATCATCTTCGCGATTCTGGTTGCAGGCGCGGTGCCTCTGAACGCCGAGCTTCAGGACCCTCAGGTGATCAGGGTGGGATACTCGACAAAGGTCTTCACGGGCCTTGACCTGAACGACGTCCAGGTAGCGGTGGAATTGTGGGCCCGGCAGCTGGCCTTCAAGAGAGGCATACGGGTGATGCCTGAGATCGTCTTCTTCAAGGACCCGGACGAGTTGGGGGGGCTGGTCGATCGCGAGCGGCTCGACATGTTCAACATGGGCTGCATCGAGTACCTGGAGAGCAAGAACCGCATCGAGATGGATCCGGTCCTCGTGCCAGTCTTGGGAAGGGGCGCCTACGACAGATACCTGCTGCTTGTGCGTCGGGCCAGCGGAATCTCTCAGGTTGCGGATCTGATCCAGAAGCACCTTGTCGTGGCCAGGATGGAGAAGGACGAGTCCGTGCCCGTGCTTTGGCTGGAGTCCCTGTTGCACGAGAATCGCCTGGGTACCCGGGGCCGGTTCTTCGCCACCATCGGCAGCAGCGACAGGACATCGCCGCCCGTGCTGGCTGTCCTTTTCGGGAAGGCCGACGCCTGCCTGGTCAACGGGAACCTCTTCGATACGATGGTAGAGATGAATCCCCAGCTGAGGACCGATCTGGTGGCCATCGCGGAATCGCCGCCCTTTCTGGCCTCCGTGACGTGCTTCCCCCCCGGTTGTGACCCGGAGCTCAGGGAGCTTGTGGTGGATGGCGCACTGGCCCTGCATACCCACCCGCGTGGGCAACAGATTCTGGCCCTGTTCGGCGTAAGGGAGATCCGGCGGTTCGAGGAAAGCCAACTGGCCCAGATCGCCATTCTGCTCGAGGCCCATCGGCGCCGGGAACGCGAAAGCGCAGTGGGGGGTGTGCCGGATGTCAGCGGGAATCGGTAGCCTCCTGACGGCGTATCCAGACCCGTCCCTCGGTCTGCGGATCCAGTAGCGGCTTCTAAGGGAGAATCAGCATGAGAACCCGAGCCCTCACCGTTTCGTTCCTCTTCGCGATTGCTACTGCAGACGTGGTGCCGGC
>JASLMQ010000882.1 GCA_030746455.1 Candidatus Latescibacterota bacterium | reverse complement strand
GCGCTGCTTGGGGCAGCCCGGTCTCCCGAAGGTCTGTTCTACGCCCGGATCGAACCCAATGGCCGCGGCGGCTATGCGGTGGACCGGAAGAACCGGTCTTCCGCCTGGCCGCGCCTGCTGGCGGCCTGCCTGCGTTTCGGGGCAATTTCGGGCGACTCCCGGTTCGTGGCTCCCGCCGAGGAGGTCCTGCAGGGCCTCCCAGGTATCCACGCGCGAATCTGGAGGAACCGGCCGGAGATTCTCGCCAGAGACGCGCCCGGCATCCTGAACCTGGTCGCCCTGGCATTACGGGACGACAGCACCCCCGGCCGGCCCAACCTCGGGAGGACACTCGACTGGCTGGACCGGGAATCGGCCAAGATTCGAAGTGCCCTGAAGGACCCATCGCGGTCGCTCAAGGAGAGCCACGACGGCCTATTCGCGCGCGCCACGCTCGCCCACGCGTGGTTCCTGTCCGCCGGGACCCGCCTCGTGCCGTGGCGTGAGGACCTCGTGGCGGGGGCCAACGTTACCGGCGACACGCTCGACGTGGTGCTGCAGTCCGAGGCCCTGTGGGATGGGACCCTTCTGTTCGATTCCAGGGGTCTGCGGGATCCCGCCACATTGGCCACCGACACCGCCTACGAGCCCGGCCTCCCCACGCGCTTCCCGATCGAGCCGGGGGAGGACTACTCGATTCAAATCTCGGGAGCAGGCGGATCGGCGATCTGGAACGGAACGCTTCTCGGTCAGGGACTCCGCGTGTCGGTTGACCCAGCCAGCGGTCACCACATCCGCATCGTGAAGCTCCCCAGCCACTTGCCACCCTCCCCAGCGGATACGGATGCAGACAGCACCTTGACGATCGAGCCCCAGAGTCCCTTCTAGCTTCCTGCCTGCACCCGCTTGGCTTCGGCCACCCACGGTGAACGCCAAGGCCCCGGAGAATGACTTCTCCGGGGCCTTTTCCCTTGTCAGGGCTGCTGCCTGCGAGATCTACACGATGTCGGAATGGTAGGCCTGTAGGCTCTTGGTCTCTCCCTTCCCCTGCCGCTGAGCGGCAATGCCCTTGGCGGCTGCGATGGCCGCCGCCGTTGTCGTGATATAGGGAACCCCGTTCTGGATAGCGGCCTTCCTTATGTAGGAGTCGTCGACGTTGCCGAGCTTTCCGATCGGCGCATTCACCACAAGCTGGGTCTCACCGTTCTTGATGGCATCGGCGATGTTCGGGCGTCCCTCGTGGATCTTCATAATGAGCTCGGCCTCGATGCTATGTTCCGTGAGGTAGCTGCGGATCCCCTTCGTGGCCCTGAGCTTGAATCCCAGCTCCGTGAAGCGCCGGGCAGCCTCGAGCAGGCCGCCGGGCCTATCGCGCTCCGCCACCGAGACCAGGACGGTCCCCTCGACGGGCAGCTGCTGTTTGGCCGCCTCGTGGGCCCTGTAGAACGCCAGTCCGGAGTTGTCGGACATTCCCAGGACCTCGCCGGGCAAAGGGCCAGGGCACAACATAGCGTCCGGCCGCAAACCAGGTCAAGCACAAACGGGGTTGGCAGGATTACCGATTGCGGAACGGATGCCTACACGCTATTTTCCCGTTGCCCGACCGCAATTCTAAACACATCGGGCCATCATCCGAGCCGCGGCTGGTCCCTAGAATCCGCTGCACGGTTCGCTATCACCCAGACCCTGTGGAGTCTATCCTTGGAATCCCCAAAGCCATTCGAACTGCCGGGAAGAACGCCCCTGTTCGCCGACACCGAACTGGTGGCTCAAGGCCGGTGTCGGTGCGTCATCTTCACACCGGAGGATGACGGCCACCGAGCCATCGCGCGCCACGTGGCAGACCGTCTGCGGTCCCTATCAGGCACCGACGTTCCTGTCACCAACGCCGCCCAGCCCGATGCCGTAAACGTGATCGCTCTGGGTCAGATGATTAACAACCCCCTGATCGAGAAGCTCTACTGGAACCGCTACGCTCTGGTGGACTCGCTTTGTCCGGGTCCCGGAGGCTGGATGGTCCAGACCATCCACAACCCCTATCCGTGGACTTCGGGGAAGAACGTCATCGTTCTGGGCGGGAGCAATGCAGTGGGCGTGGATGCCGCGGCAGAGGCATTCCTCGGATCACTTTCGACTGGGCCAGATCTCCGGGTGCCCTATACCCTCAGGGCCTACCTGCCCGAGCCGGATGCGAGGGCCAGCGACTATGTCGTTCTGGGGAAGAACTACTCGGCCGTGACCCTCCCCTCGCACGACCTAACAGAAGATCAGGCGCAGGAGCTACTCCGGACCGCCCCAGCGGAAAGCCTCGTGGCCTTCCAGGAGCATTCGGCACGCTACCTGGTCACCGGAGAGGAAGCCTATCTCCAGGCCGCGCGAAACGTCTTGGTGCGCATGTGCGAGATCTACGAGCGCGACCCTGGAAGGACGATGACCTGGCCCGAGGAGACGAACTCGCGCCACATCTTCGCTATGTGGGACGCCGTCGAGGAGTCACCGGTCTTCTCGGACGACGACCGGGCGCGCTTCTCGGGAATGCTGCTGCGGTTCCTGCGGGCCCTGGTGGGGAAGACATCTGACTACGGCACGCTGGATGCCAACGACACCATTGTCTGGAATCACACGACCTTCCCGCTGATGGGCTTGTACTGGGGAGGACGGTACTTCAGACGGTACTATGGCATGGAGGATATGGACGAATACCTGACAAAGGCTGACGGGGCGTTCAGGGGACAGGAGAAGTCCTGGAAGCCGCAGTGCGATGCCGACGGCTACCTCACCCTCACCATTGGGCACACCATCGAATATGCCCTCGCCGAGGGCAGGATGCACTTCTTCGAGTCGGGCAACATCAGAACCTACGCCGATTACCTGATCGGCATCTGCGACAACCGCGGGTGGGCCGCGGGGTTTGGAGACTCGAGCCTCCACAGGTCCAACCAGATCCCGCTCGCCGGAGTTCCCTACGCCTTCTGGTACACCAGGGATCCTCGGTATCTCGCATATCTGAACGGCATCTCGGAAGGGCGATGGCCCAATCCGTACCACCAGACCGATACCCCCGAGACGTTTGAGGATCACACGGGGGTCAGGATGTATCCCCTCGACCAACAGGTCTACCAATTCACCTGCAACCGCCCGTACTACGCCGAGCCCTCGCGCCCCCCGAACGTCCCCTTCGAGCAGGCCTTCGACAAGGTTGCGTACCGATCGGGCCCGGGAGCGCTCGACCAGTATTTCCTGCTGGACGGATACGCTCGCGGGAAGCACCTGCACTACGACGGCAACGCCCTGCTCAAGCTGTCCGATGCCGGCGAGGACTGGCTCGTGGATGCCGACTACCTGGTGCGCAACACCACCGAGCACAACATGGTCAGCGTGATCCGGGATGGTCGCGTCGAGAGCCAGATTCCGGAATGCGCAGGCCTGCTCTGCAGCGCCGACCTTCCCGGTTTCGGATTCTCGGAGACCGTCGTTCGCGACTACAACGGCGTCGACTGGCACCGCGACATCTTCTGGTGCAAGGGTGATTGGATCGTCGTGATGGATCGACTCATTGCGAAGACCGCGGCGCAATATGACTTCGACTGCGTCTGGAAGGCCCTGGACAAGAATGACATCGAGCTGGACGGATCGGGAGGGCTGGCCGTGCAACGGGCCGTGGATCTGCCCGGGGTGGGTCCGGATGCTCCGAGTGCCGCTCCACACACCTTCCATATCGTGAACGCGTCGGGCGCCTCCTCGACCCTTCGGCGCCGGGTGGGCACACCTGGGCCGGTCGCCATGCTGGTGCAACGCCAGAGCAATGACCTGGCAGACGGATCGCAACATGCGTTCCAGAACCTGCTTTATCTGGACGGTCCGAACGAGACCAAGGACTACCAACTCCACAATCTGGATGAGAAGTCGGCCGTCCTGGAGGCACCCGACTCGATGATTCTGGGGACGGGGCGGTTCGAGCAGGACGGTGTGCATATCTCCGCCGGGCTGTATCTGATCGGCGAGGAGCGCCTCGCCCTCTGCCAAGCGTCCGAGATACAGATCGGGAAGATGCATCTTAAGGCGAGTCCCCCGATTTCCCTCGAGGCCGATATGGCTTCCGGCACGGCATCTCTTGCTGCGGAGCTCCAGACCGAGCTTGTCAGGAAGGACGAGTCACCGCTGCAGATCCAGCCCGGTTTTCACAGGATTTCCCTCAGGTTCTCGGACACCGACCGGGAGGCGGTCTCGCGAATTGTCGGAGGAGCCCCTCGCGACACGGGTCCCGTGCGTGCTCCTGCGCAGGATCCATCCCCAACCCAGTCCGGCAACCTCGATGAGCTCTGGCGTGTTGAGCCCGAATCCGACCCCGGCCCGATCCTGTCCATCGTGCCGTGGCGCCCTCTCGACCGATCGAGCGACAGTGCCGCGTCGACGCTCCTCGTCTGTCAGGGGAACAAGCTCAAGTGCTATGGTCCGGGGCCAACGATCTACTGGACCTTCACTACCCCGGACCTGGTCCGATGTGTAACCACAGCGGACGTGGACAGCGACGGACAGCTGGAGATCCTCTGTGGCGGCGATGACGAATGCGTGCACCTCTTGAACTCCAGCGGTCATGAGATCAGGAACCACCACCTGACGGAACGCCTGATCGTGGGCCAGGGGGGCACGGTGAACCCGTGTGTGAATGCGCTGCTCGCAACGGATCTGAACGGTGATGGGGGCGTCGAGATCGTGGCCGGATGCACCAACTCCCAGATCAGCATGTTCGATCCCCAGTTCAACCGGATCTGGAACCATGGCGGCATCTACCACGGTGTGCGCAAGATCGTTGCCGCCGACCTGTCTGCTGGGCAAGGGAAGGAGGTCCTGGCGGCCGATCACTATGGGAGTGTACACGCGATCGGCCCCGGAGGCGAACGCCTGGGCAATGCCTACTCCGAGCTTGGTGACGTCGCCTTTGACGTGGGTGACATCAATGGGGACGGACAGCTGGAGATCGTCAACGGCTCTGGCACCGGTGTGACGGCGGCATTCTCGTGGGAGCTGGAGCGGCTGTGGGAGTTCGACAACTACGGCTACAACACCCGGGAGGTGATCTGCTGGGATATCGACCAGGATGGGCGGGCCGAGGTACTGATCGCCTCGGACACGGGCTACGTCTACGCCCTGAACGGCGATGGTGACTTACAGTGGAGGTGCGAGCTGGGAGCCCCTGTAACGGGGCTGGCGGCAACCGACGCCCGGGGCCAGCTCGAGATCGCTGCAGGCCTGGCCAATGGGGACCTGATCGTCCTCGATGCGCTGGGGCAGCGCACGGATGGTTGTGCCGGGGCATCCCCCATCAGGTTCGTCAGGGCCATCGTGTCGGAAGCCTCGGGAGACCGGTATATCGTCGTGGTTGACGAGGAGGAGAGATTGCGGGTGCTGGGATAACCCGCGAATGCGCTAGTGCTGATGGAGATCCAGACAGGCTCTTCGTCCGGAGATTCCGCTTGACTCACCGGCCCCCCTCGCGTTACTTGTAGGGCTGCACAAAGAAGGATCCGCGAGCGCAATCCATCCGTTTTCGGTGTCCCCAATCCATTGCTATGACAGAGACTCAATTCCAGGAATTCCTCGACCAGACCGAGGATCTGCCACAGCTCCCAGAAGCGGCCTCGGCCATGGTACGGTTGACCCGGGAACTGAGTGTACCTGTGCAGCAGGTTGCCGAGCTCCTCGGCGCCGACCCGGCCCTGCAGGAGCGAATGCTCATCGTCATCAATTCGCCGTTCTACAGGCTCTCCGGCTCCATAGACAACATCGAAGACGCCCTCTCCCTGGTCGGCTACAGGAAGCTGTGCGACCTGGCCGCCAGCCTGTCCCTCCTGGAGGTCTTCCCGATCGAAAAGGCCGGAGGGATTGACAATACGAAGCACTGGGAGCTTGCCGTCTGTCAGGCCGTGGCTGCAGCCGAGGTGGCCGCTCGGTTCCGCAAAGACATTCGGCAAGACGCCTTCTCCCTCGGCCTGATCCAGGATGCGGGAAGCCTGCTTCTCTCCCGGTACTTCCCGATGGAGTACGGCCAGGCCATCGGCCTGGCCGTACTCCATCGGGAAGGAAGTCCACCTCGTCCACGCGGAACGCGAGGTTCTCGGAATCGACCACGCCTGGGCCGGGTCTGCCCTCTACAAGCGCTGGGGACTGCCACACGAGGTGGTGCAGATCGTTGAACACCA
>JASLMQ010000881.1 GCA_030746455.1 Candidatus Latescibacterota bacterium | reverse complement strand
CAGCGCGAGCGCCTCCGAGATCGTCGCGGGCGCGATACAGGACTACGACCGCGGCCTGGTCGTCGGTGAGACTACCTTCGGGAAGGGTCTGGTCCAGAAGGAGTTCCCTCTGGACAACGGCGGCGCCGTCCTGCTGACCATCGCGCGGTACTTCACCCCGAGCGACCGGCCGATCCAACGGCCTTACTCGCGTGACCGCGCCTCATATGTGGAGGCGGCTCACGACGGGATCGACCCCAACGTGGATCCGGACAGCACGCTGGCCAAGCCGGTCTACTACACGCGCATTCTGCGTCGGAAGGTGTTCGGGAGCGGCGGCATCACGCCGGATGTCCGCCTCGAACGGGACAGCCTGAACGCTTTCGAGCGTCGACTGGGACGGCGGCATTTCTTCGAGTTCGCAAACCTTCACGCCGCCGAAATCACCAGAGATTTCGACGACTTCGAGGCCTACTTCAGGAAGTACAGGCCACGCCGACGCGAAATCTCGATGTTCAAGCGGTTCTTGCGCAGCCGCGATGTCGAATTCACCGAGCGCGAGTTCAGAGGCGCTGGTGACCTGGTTCAGCGCGAGATCCGTCGGCAGGTGGCGCAGATCCGGTGGGGCACCGAGGCAGCCGGCCGGGTCCTGGTAGACGAGGACCCTCAGGTGACCCGGGCCATTGGCGCCTTCCGCAGGGCGGAGGCGCTCCTGGCCGACCGCGCGTCGCACTACGATGGAAACCAGTCCCGGACCCCTCCGGCTCCGGGTCGAAGATTCGAACGGGCCCGGTAGCCGGGCCACCGTCAGGTGGCCGTCCGCACCGGAGCTTCCGGACTTCACGATCGAATGCGTTCCAGGAGGAGGCCATGGCTCAGCAGCACCCGGCGGCATCCGCAAGCAAGGAGATGGGCACCCAGGTCAACCTGCCCATGTCGAAGGCGATCGAGATCAGCTTCAACAGTGTCAAGATCCGATTCGGCCGCTCCTTGATCACGGTGAGCGGCATCGTCCTTGCCATCGCCTTTCTAATGTCCATCTGGACGAACACGACCATCATCGATGACCTGAAGGGTGCCAACAGCCCGAAGATGAACCTGAAGCTCCAGCAGAAGGGCATCGATATCGATCCCGACAGCGCGGCGTCGCGTCAGGAGCGTTCCAAGAACACCTGGCTGGTGGTGCTCTCGCTGCTGGTCTGCCTGGTCGGCATCACCAATGCGATGCTGATGTCTGTGACCGAGCGGTTCCGGGAGATCGGGACGATGAAGTGTATGGGGGCCCTGGATGGATTCATTGTGAAGCTGTTCCTGCTGGAGTCGTCCTTTATGGGGACGGCCGGAACGATCATCGGCGCTGTGGTGGGATGCATCCTTGCACTGCTTCTGGCCATGGCCAGCTACGGGACCGAGCTCTTCCAGTATGTCTCGTGGGTACCGATCGTCCAGTACGCCATACTGGCCATTGTGGTGGGGTCGTTCCTTTCCCTGATGGGCGGCATCTTGCCGGCCTATCGAGCCGCGAAGATGGAGCCGGTGGACGCGATGCGGCTGGAGGTCTAGGGCCGAGAACGCGCAGACGCCAATACGACGGATCTGAACCAGGCTGCACACCATCTGGAGGAACCCATGGCAGTCGTCCGAACACAAGAGGTCAAGAAGATCTACGAGATGGGTGATGTGACGGTGGAGGCCCTCAAGGGCGTCGACCTGGAGGTCGAACAGGGCGAGTACCTCTCCATTATGGGACCTTCCGGATCGGGGAAGACCACCCTGTTCAACATGGTCGGCGGGCTGGACAAGCCGACGAGCGGGAAGGTGTACATCGACGACGTGGACGTCGCGCAGCTGGATGCCTACGAGCTGGCCTGGCTCCGGTGCAGGAAGATCGGCTACATCTTCCAAACCTTCAACCTCATCCCCGTGATGACGGCGCTCGAGAACGTCACGCTTCCCATGGTCTTTGCCGGCCTGACCAGCGACGAGGCGCGGGACAAGGGCGTGCTCCTGCTGGAGAAGGTGGGGCTGGGAGAGCGCGTAGCCCACAAGCCCTATGAGCTCTCTGGCGGACAGCAGCAGCGCGTGGCCGTAGCGCGGGCCATGGCGAACGACCCGGCGCTCATCCTGGCGGACGAGCCCACCGGGAACCTGGACCTCCGAACCGGCACGGAGATCATCGAGCTGCTCCGGGAGATGAACAAGGATTCAGGCGTGACGATCATCTCGGCCACCCACGATCACAAGATGCTCAGCGTCTCCGACCGTGTGGTGTGGGTGCGGGACGGGGTGGTCGATCGGATCATGAACCGAGACGATCTGAAGATCGAGGTGGGGACCATCGACGGAGAGGCCCACTAAGGCCCTCCACCGAATCTACGAACAAGGCCCTGGAGATCGACTCCGGGGCCTTTGTCTCTCCTGGTCGGACTTCTCCCGGCTGGACGAAGAAAGGCGAGCAGGGG
>JASLMQ010000880.1 GCA_030746455.1 Candidatus Latescibacterota bacterium | reverse complement strand
AGAAACACATACGAACGAAGCTTGTCAAGCCGGAATCAGACCCCGCGGAATCTCGATGTCCTCGTCCACTGCATATCGCGACCGGACTAGAAGAACACGAAGGTGACGACGACGAACAGCGGTACCAGGATGAGAAAGGAGTAGACCATATACCCGAAGAAGCTCGGCATGCGCACGCCCTGCGCCTCGGCGATCGACTTCACCATGAAGTTCGGCGCATTGCCGATGTAGGTGTTGGCCCCCATGAACACGGCCCCCACGGAGATGGCCGTCAGGTAACGGACGAACAGCTGCATCTTGGCCGGATCGACGAATTGTGCCCACTGTTCGGCCGGCACCCGCAACGCCTGCGCGACCACGGCTTCCTCCAGCCCGAGCTTGCCCAGGGCGGAGGTAAAGAACGTCAGATAGGTTGGCGCATTGTCCAGGAAGCTCGAAAGGACCCCCGTGATCCAGAAGTAGCTCGCCTCCCCCTTGGTGGCTGCGATCACAAACGCCAACGCGCCGTGCTCGCCGGCCTTCAGAATGGCCAGCGCGGGCACGATGGTCATGAAGATGCCGGCGAAAAGGTAGCCCACCTCGACGATGGGGAACCATTCGAACTCGTTGTCCTTTCGCAGACTCCAGGGCGTGAACTTGAGTGAGAGCAGGCCCATTAGAATGATCAGCAGATCCCGCAGGAGGTTCTGGAGTGCGACGTGGACCCCGAGCACATTGAACTCGATGTGGGGGTTCCACATCCCGCTCATCAGAACCGCCCCCATGATCCCGCCCAGGAAGATCAGGTTGTAGAGCCCCGAGATGCTCAGGGGCTCTTTCTCCCCGCCCCCGGATTCGGCAGCCTGCAGGGCCTCCCGTTCACGCTTGTAGTAGACGGTATCGATGGCAAAGAACAGGCCAAGAAGGATGACGCAAATCATGATCATCTGCGGAAGCAGGCTCAGCGTCCAGAAGAAGGGGACGCCGTGGAGGAAGCCGAGGAACAGCGGCGGATCGCCCAGAGGGGTCAATGAGCCGCCGATATTGCTCACCAGGAATATGAAGAACACCACCACGTGGATCTTCGACTTGCGCCCGGCGTTGGCCCGCAGCAGCGGTCGGATCAGGACCATCGACGCGCCCGTGGTTCCCATCCAGGAAGCCAGTACCGTGCCGATCAGCAGGATCAAGGTATTGACCGCCGGCGTGCCGGCCAGCTTGCCCCGTATCACGATCCCGCCTCCGGCCGTGAAAAGCCCCCACAGCAGGATGATAAACGGGAAGTAGTCCAGAAGGTAGATGTGCAGAATCTCGTAGAATGCCGCCCCACCGTAGGCAGCCAGGAAAGGAATCGCGAAGAGCAACGCCCAGGCCGCCGAAACCTTGCCGAAGTGGTGGTGCCAGAAGGAGAAGCTGATTAGCGGAATCACCGCAATGGACAGCAGGATACCCACGAAGGGGATCACGCTCCATAGGGGTAGGATCTCTCCCAAGCTGGCGTGCCCCTCACCCGAGGCAGCCATGGCCGCCGCAGGGGTCAACAGGAGCAGAGCTCCACAGAGGATCAGGCATTTCCGCATGGTATCTCCTGCTTACCGCGTATCGGTGGTCGACAGGGGTGTCGTCCGACCGTGGCCAAGCGTGAGTGATTCTGTCGAGCCCTCGCTCTGACGGCTCTGAACCTGAGTTATCAGCTGCTGGACCGAGGCCTCGGTCTTGCTCAAGAACGACTTGGGGTAGATGCCGATCCAGAACATCAACACCACCAGAGGTATGAACACGACGTACTCGCGAACCGACAGATCGGAGAGCTTCCGGTTCTCCTCGTGGGTCACCTCG
>JASLMQ010000879.1 GCA_030746455.1 Candidatus Latescibacterota bacterium | reverse complement strand
GCGCCTCGCCCTCGCTGTCAGGGGCCTCTTCCAGGATGCGTCCGAGGATCAGGTCGTGGGGGGAAACGGGCACGGCGATGCGATCCAGGAGGTGGTAGAGGCCTTCGCCGAGCTGGAGCGGCTGGGGCAAATCGGCGACGTGGGCATCGGCCTCCCGCGTGAGCACAATCCGCTCGAGCGTTGTGCTCCGGACGTCCTTGTTCCGGAGCAGGTCGAGGGCCTCGTCGACGCGGTGGCGGCGCGCGGCGTCGCGGTCCAGGAGGGGCGAGGTGTGAGTGTCGGGTTGGGGGAGCATTGTGTGGTCCGGTGTGAGGGGGTTTGCCGTTCTGTCGCCCCTACGGGGCTCGTTCGCTGCCGGTGTCTGCTGGTACCTGGGGCTTACGCCCCAGGTACTAATAACTGTCGCCCCTTCGGGGCTCCCACACCTGGATCGCGCCTACCTTCGTGCATCAAGCACCAGGACCCAATCCTGGAAGATGGGCGTGACGCCGGGGAGCTTCCAGCTCCCCTCCTCGTCGGGGTCAACGGGCCCGATCTCACGATCCTCGCCGGTGACGGGGTCGTACAGGTAGGCGCGGTACTGAATGTCCTTCTCGAGTCCCTTGAGCGTGATCCCCCAGAGCCCGCTTGGCAGGAAGGCCATGCGCACCTCGCGGGGGATGCCGCCGACGTAGGCCCCATACATACGCTCCTGCGTGGCGGGACGGTCCACCCACTCGGAATGCGGCTCGAAGCGCCACCACGGGTACCGCTCGAGAAGCTTCCTGCCCAGGCCGACGTGTGTCGAACCCGGTAGCCTGGCCGCTTCGTCCCACGGGGTGTTGCCCCATATGCGTCCAGCAGGGGACGGTCCGAACGGGGCCTCCTTCCTGTTGACCTGCCAGATCCCATTCGCCCCATAGGTGAAGCCGCAGGCGCCAGAGAGCATGCAGAGCCAGAACATGAAGCGCTGGACCTCCTGCCGGCAGGCCTCGCCGATACCCTCGTAGCAGACCTCACCGTTGATCACAGGTAGCGTGGGTGACGCCGCGATCCCTTCGGCGACGCGTCGGATCGTGTTCGGAATGCTGCCCCGGTCTCCGTGGCCCGTCTGGAGCATGTCGATGTCGAGTACCGAATCGTCTTCGACGACATTGCGCGCGGTGTTGTTGGGATGGATGGTGAGGGGATGGTGATAGGGATCGATGCCTCGGACGTATGCGGCGACTTCGGTCCATCCCCTTCGCTGCGCGGCCTCATCCTCCCCGGCGAATTCCGTCGGCTTCCGCAGGTAGTAGGGCATGGAGCCCTCTCCCGCCAGGCACCAGACCACGGGGTAGGCCCCATAGCGTGCCACCAGGTTTCGCCAGTGCTGCTTCATCTTGTCCACACCCATCCAGAGCAGGTAGTAGCCCCAGCAACCGAGGATGCAGGGAACGAGCCCCTGCTCGACGAGGTGATGGATGCGCAGGTCGGCCATGTCGTAGTAGGCGGGGTTGACACGCGCGTATTCGTCCTCCCACGGCTGGCCGGCCTCGTTGACGTTGCGCTTGTCGAAGGCGGGCATATCCGGATAGGGCCCCGCGACGATCTGGATGACAGAAAAGCCCTTGTCGACGCGGTCCTGCGTTAGCGTTCGGAAGTCGCCGGGCCAGGACAGCCGGCTGCACAGGCCCATCCACCAGGTATCACCCAACCAGTAGAAGGGTGTGCCGTCGTTGTGCTCGAGATAGCGTCGATTGGCACTTACGCTCAGCGGCCCTCGCCGTAGCAGAGGGTTAGCACCCTCATAAGGCGCGACCTCGAACTTGCCCTCCCCACCGTGGAGGCCCGAATCCGAGGCGTCTGAGCAGACCGTTCGCCACCGATGGGTGCCCTCTCGTGGGGAGGCGTAACGCACGCGCCACGATCGGTCGCCGGACCAGAATGCGGGAACCCGTTGCTCGCCGCCATCGGGGCCGGTGACGATGACGTCGAGCTCGACGTCGTTGAAGGGATCAGCATGCGTCTTGGAGGATATGAAGGACCATTCGGTGGCGCGGTTGCATTCCGTGGAGTACACAGGCGATGTCTCCGGTTCCGGTGAAGGTTGGGAGGGACTGTGACCGATCCCCACTACTCGTGTTAGCAGACCAGCTTGCGGACGGCTTCGACAATGTCGCCCTTCTCCGGCAGGACCGCATCTTCGAGTGGAGCGCTGTAGGGCATGGGCGTGTGCAAGCCACCCAGGACCTTCGCGGGGGCCTGAAGGTCCCCGTGGGCCTCCTCGACGACCTGGCGAACGATCTCGGCTCCGACGCCCCCGCGGGTGGGGGCTTCGTGGACCACGAGCAATCGGCCGGTCTTTCGCACGGATTTCAGGATGGTTTCGACATCGAGGGGGGACAGGGTCCTCGGGTCGATGACCTCGACGCTGATCTCACCGCTCAGCTCCTCTGCGGCCTCGAGGACCTTGTGGACGGCATAGGATACGGCCACGACGGTTGCGTCCGTGCCCTCGCGCTTCACGTCGGCCTGGCCCAGGGGGACGATCCACTCCCCCTCGGGGACGGGTCCGGACATCGGGTGCAGGAGCCGGTGCTGGATGTAGATGACGGGACCGTCGTCCCGAATGCTCGACTTCATCAGACCCTTCGCATCCGCCGGCGTCGAGGGCATCACGACCTTGAGACCGGGCGTGTGGACGAACCAGCTCTCCAGGCTCTGGCTGTGGTGCCCGCCCTCTCGGGTGCCCGCGCCGGCCGGGGTGCGGATGACCATCGGGACCTTGAAGGTGCCGCCCGACATAAGGTGGATCTTCGCGGCCTGGTTGACGATGGGGTCCATGCACACAGTGAAGAAGTCGCAGTACATGATCACCGTCACTGGGCGCAGGCCCGTCATCGCCGCACCCACCGAGAGGCCGGTGAAACCGGTCTCGGAAATCGGCGTCTGCCAGGTCCGTCTCTCGTGGAACTGGTCCCAGAGGTCCTTCCGTTCCCTGACCGGGCCGATGTCTTCCCCGATCTGGAATACGCGCTCGTCTCTGGCCATCTCTTCCTTGAGCGCCTCGCTCATCGCCTGCGTGTATGTCATCTCGAGCATGGCTATCGTTCTCCCTCTATGATATGGCTCATCGCCTCGCGGACAGCAAACTCCTGCAGAGACGCAGAGACGCTGAGAAGGCCAGAATCGGGTGGAAGCCCGCGGCGCCACCGACGGGTCCCAACACTCAGTGGGAGATCCAGTGTATCCCGTATCGAGCAACCGATCACAGTGAAACGCCGGGATCGACGGGCATGTCCTCGAACCGGGGGAAGGGGCTCTGCTGGGCGAATGACTCCGCTTCTTCGACCTCGGCCCGGATCCCGGTCCTCATCTCCTCTTGCTCCGCACCGGTCATCTGTCCCTCATCGACCAGCTTGCTCTCGAAGAGCGCAATGGGGTCGCGCTTCAGCCAATCTTCCAGCTCTTCTGGGTTGTTGTGCTCGCCCTTGCCCGCTCCGGCGTGGCTCACGAAGCGATAGGTCTTACACTCGATCAGCGTGGGACCCTCTCCCTTTCTCGCTCGCTCGACGGCCTCGGACGTGGCGTCATACACGGCGAGGACGTCCTGGCCGTCGACGGCCACCCCCGGGAGGCCGTAGCCGGCTGCCTTGTCGGCAATGTCCGGGATCGACAGCGCGATCACCGAAGGCGTC
>JASLMQ010000878.1 GCA_030746455.1 Candidatus Latescibacterota bacterium | reverse complement strand
CGGGGCGCGGCAGTGTTCATAGGAGGCGGAGTGCTTCATCATCGCGTCGATGTGGATCCCCCCCTTGTGTGCAAACGCGCTTTCGCCCACATAGGGCTGCCTGTGGTCGTGATGGACGTTGGCCACCTCGCTCAGGAAGCGCGAGAAGTCCATCAGCTTCTTGAGGCGCTCACGGCCCAGGCAGGCCTTGCCGAGCTTCAGCTCCAGGTTGGGGATGATCGTGCAGAGGTTCGCGTTTCCGCACCGCTCGCCGTAGCCGTTGAAGGTGCCCTGAACCTGAACTGCCCCGAGTTCGACGGCGACGATGCTGTTGGCGACCGCCGTGCCGGCATCGTTGTGCGTGTGAATCCCGAACGGCATATCGATCGCTTCCTTAGTCGCCAGGATCACGTCTTTCAGCTCGGAGGGAAGGATGCCGCCGTTGGTGTCGCAGAGCACGAGGATATCCGCACCGCCCTCGCGAGCAGCCTGCAGGGTGCTCGTCGCGTAGTCCGGATCGGCACGGTAGCCGTCGAAAAAGTGCTCCGCATCGTACACAACCTCGCGGCCGTTGCTTTTGAGGTAGGCCACAGAGTCGCGGATCAGCTCCAGGTTGTTTTCGAGGCCAGTGCGCAAGACGTCGGTGACGTGGAGCCCCCAGCTCTTGCCGAAAATGGTGACGACTTCGGTCCCTGCCTCCAGGAGCGTGCGAAGCGTGGGATCGTCCTCGGGTGGGTTCGAGGGTCGGCGGGTGCTCCCGAACGCCGCGATCCGGGCGTTGGCGAAGGGGAGATCCCGTGCCCTGAGGAAGAACTCCAGGTCCTTCGGGTTGGTCGGATTGGGCCATCCGCCCTCGATATAGTGGACCCCCAGGTCGTCCAGCCTGCGGGCCACCATCAACTTGTCGTCGACGGAGAAGGCGATGTCTTCCGCCTGGGCGCCGTCGCGAAGGGTGCAATCGTAGATCTCTATGGAATCTGACACGGTGTATCCTCCGACAAGGAATCGGCGATCTCAAACCTTCAGCCGCGTGCGAGGCCGGCTGGGAGGCGGCTTGGGCTGCAGCTTGTGCTATCGAGTCCCCGACTCAATGACGGCCGGGCGACCGGAGCCGCCCGTTTGGTCCCACCGTCCTTTCCGCTGCACTACGATGTTCTCGCGCATGTCTGCCTTACGATTGGCTGGGTTGTCTAGTCGCGAGCCACGGCCTCGGCGATCAGATCGCCCACCTGTGAGGTGGAGTATCCCATCTGACCGGCGGCCATGCTCTTCAGCTTGGTGCCCACGACCTCGATGATGGCCGCCTCCACCTTGCCAGCGGCCTCCTCTTCTCCCAGGACGTCGAGCATCATCTGGCAGGCGGCGATCCCGGCCACCGGGTTTATGATGCCCTGGCCGGCGTACTTCGGCGCCGATCCGCCGATGGGTTCGAACATCGAGACCCCTTCGGGGTTGATGTTTCCGCCCGCGGCGACTCCCATCCCTCCCTGTACCATGGCACCCAGGTCCGTGATGATGTCGCCGAACATGTTGTCCGTGACGATCACGTCGAACCATTCCGGATTCTTGACCATCCACATGCACGTGGCATCCACGTGGGCATAGTCGCGTTTCACCTCGGGGTAGTCGGCCTCGCCGATCTCGTGGAAAACGCGCTCCCACAGGTCGAAGGCGAAGGTCAGCACGTTGGTCTTCCCACACAGGGTCAGGGTGTTCGACTTCTTGCGTCTGCGCGTCAGTTCGAACGCGTAGCGGAGGCACCTCTCCACACCCTTGCGGGTGTTGACGGACTCCTGGATCGCGATCTCGTCCGACGTGCCCTTCTTGAGGAACCCACCGCTGCCCGTGTAAAGTCCCTCCGTGTTTTCTCGAACGACGACGAAATCGATGTCTTCGGGACCCTTGTCCTTCAAGGGGCAATCCACGTTGGGGTAGAGCTTAACGGGACGGAGGTTGATGTACTGGTCGAGCTCGAAGCGCATCCGGAGGAGGATGCCCTTCTCCAGGATGCCGGGTTTCACATCGGGGTGCCCGATGGCGCCGAGGTAGACCGCGTCGAATCCCCTGAGTTCGTCGAGGGCCGAGTCGGGCAGGACCTCGCCGGTCCGCTTGTAGCGCTCTCCGCCGAAGTCATACTCGGCCGTTTCGTACTCGAATCCGACCCTGCTGGCAGCGGCCTCAAGGCATTTGAGGCCTTCGGCAACCACTTCGGGTCCTGTGCCGTCACCCGGAATGATGGCGATCTTGTGTGGCAAGGGTGCCTCCTGGAGTTCTTGGGTGATCTGTGTCGGCGGCCAGAGCGGCACGGTGTTCCCCGCCCGCAGCCGTGTTCTCGGGGCCCTAGAAGCCCGCTATGTAGGGCAGACGATCGGCCACGGATCGGACCTCGTCGGCGGCCTCCAGCAGCATGCCGGTCGCATCCCAGGCACCCTCCAGGAGCTGGACGCGGTTGCCCTCCGGGATGTCGATCGGCAAGACGGTCTCGCCGTATGTGAGCGTCTTGGATCTTAGGTCGAGCGTCGCCTCGATCGCGG
This sequence comes from Candidatus Latescibacterota bacterium, assembly GCA_030746455.1. Next base: position 2,893 of record JASLMQ010000878.1, on the reverse strand, counting down.
GATCGGCCTCGATGGCTTCCATCAGGAGGCCGATTGCCTCGCTGCCGGCCGTCACGCAGGGCACACCCATCGCCGTGCAATTCCCGCGAAAAATCTCGGCGAACGATTCCCCGACCAGGGCGTGGATGCCCCATCGCATCAGTGCCTGAGGGGCGTGCTCCCGCGAGGAGCCGCACCCGAAGTTCTCGTTGGCGATCAGGATGGACGCCCCCTGGTAGCGGGAGTGGTCGAAGGGATGTCCTCCCTCCTTCCGGTCATCCTCGAAGGCGTGTTCACCGAGGCCCTCGAAGGTGATGCTTCTCAGGTAGCGTGCGGGTATGATGCGGTCGGTGTCGATGTCGTTCCCGCGCAAAGGGATCCCGCGACCCTCTATCTCCACGACCGAAGAGCTGGTTGCGTTCATGACAGTTCCATCCTAGCTAGTTCAGCATGGTGCGGACGTCGACGACCTCGCCGGCGACGGCTGCCGCCGCAACCATGGCAGGGCTCATCAGGAGGGTCCGGCCGGTGGGGCTTCCCTGGCGGCCCTTGAAATTTCGGTTGCTCGAGGAGGCGGAGATCTGCCGTCCTACCAGCTTGTCGGGGTTCATCGCCAGGCACATGGAGCACCCGGCGTGTCGCCATTCGAACCCGGCCTCCTCAAAGATCCGATGCAGGCCCTCCGATTCCGCCGCCCGCCGAACCGCCTGGGACCCCGGGACCGCAAGCGCTTTGACCCTGTCACTCACCTTGCGACCCCGTACGACTTCGGCGGCCACTCTCAGGTCGGAGAGACGGCCGTTCGTGCACGATCCCACGAAGGCCACGTCGATGGGGGTGCCGGCGATGGGCGTTCCCGGCTTCAGGCCCATGTACTCGTAGGCCTCCGCCGCCACGTCGCGCTGATCCTCGGACAGCTCCGCGGGGGAGGGGATCTTCTCGCTCACGCCGATGGCGTGTCCAGGCGTGATCCCCCACGTGACCGTGGGCTCGATGGCCGAACCCTCGAGCTGGAAGACGTCGTCGTAGGCGGCGTCCTGGTCGGATGCCACCGATTCCCACCACTCCGATGCACGCTGGAAGGCATCGGGAGGCGGCCCGAAGGGTCGGCCCTGAAGGTAGGCGAAGGTGGTCGCGTCCGGGTTGACGTAGCCAGCCCTGGCACCGCCTTCGATCGACATGTTGCACAGAGACATCCGCGCCTCCATGTCCATGGCCTCGACCGCGGGCCCTCCGTACTCATAGGCGTAGCCCACGCCCCCGTTGACACCAAGGTGTCGGATGACCGTCAGGGTCACGTCCTTGGCCGAGACCCCATCCATCAGGCTGCCGGAAACGTCGATCCGGCGGACCTTGAGCGGGTCCAAGGCAAGACACTGGGTGGCCAGCACGTCTCTAACCTGTGAGGTACCGATCCCGAATGCTATGGCGCCGAACGCGCCATGCGTCGACGTGTGGCTGTCGCCGCAGGCAATCGTCATCCCAGGCTGGGTGAGCCCCAGCTCGGGCCCGATCACGTGGACGATTCCATGGCGGTCGTCTTCGAGGCCGAGGAAGGGCACGCCGAAATCCTCAGCGTTCTTCTCGATGGCAGCCATCATCTGCTCGGCCATCGGATCGGCGAAGGGCCTGGCCGTGACATCGGTGGGCACGATGTGGTCCACCGTCGCGTAGCTTCTGTCGGGGTAGGCGACCCCGAGGCCGCGCTCGCGCATCATCTGAAATGCCTGAGGGCTGGTGACCTCGTGGATGAGGTGCAGCCCGATGAACAGCTGGGTCTGCCCGGACGGCAGCTTGCGGACGGTGTGGGCGTCCCACACCTTCTGGAATAGCGTCTGGCCCATCTGGGTGCCTCATCTACCAGGGGCGTCGAAGTCCCCGGTGCGTTGTCTCTCCCAGCCTGCGCGAATCGCCAGCCGGTTCAGGCCATCGATATAGGCCTTCGCACTGGCCTCGATCACGTCGGTGGACACGCCACGACCCGTGGCATGGTGGGTGTCCTCCGACAGATGTACGCTCACCTCGCCCATGGCCTCTGCACCGCCCGTAACAGCGTGGATGTCGTACTCCTCAACCTGCACCGAGGTGCCCGTGGCCTTCGATATGGCCTTGTACGCGGCGTCGACAGGACCGTCCCCGCAGGCCGACTCCTGGATCTCGTCACCATCGTCGATTCGGAGCCGGACCGTTGCAGTGGGGATGGTGCCCGTGCCGCTCACGGTGTGGAGGTACTCGAGCTGGTAGCGCTGCGGGATGTCTCGGATCTCTTCGTCGACGATGGCGATGAGGTCCTCGTCATACACTTCCTTCTTCTTGTCGGCGACGCTGAGGAAGCGTTCGTAGGTCTTGTCGATGTCTTCCTTCGACAGCCTGTAGCCCAGTTCCTCCAGCCTGTGCCGCAGCGCGTGGCGTCCAGACCGGGCCGTCAGCACGATGCGTGTGGCATCGAGCCCAACATCCTGTGGCGCGATGATCTCGAAGGTCTGGCGCTCCTTGAGCACGCCGTCCTGATGGATCCCCGAGCTGTGCGCGAAGGCGTTGGCACCCACGATGGCCTTGTTGGGCGGCACGGCAATCCCCATCAGCCTGCTGACCAGCCGACTGGTGGGGCAGATCTCGCGGGCCTCCACACCGGTGTGGAGGCCGAAATAGTCGCCGCGGGTGCGGATCGACATCACGATCTCCTCCAGCGAGGCGTTTCCTGCCCTCTCGCCCAGCCCGTTGATCGTACACTCGGCCTGGCGAGCACCGTTCCGCAGCGCGATCAGAGAGTTCGCAACCGCCATCCCCAGATCGTCGTGGCAGTGCACGCTGATCACCGCCCGGTCGATATTGGGCACCCTGTCACACAGGGTCTTGATGAGACCCCCGAACTGCTCGGGCACGGCGTAGCCGACGGTGTCGGGAATGTTGA
>JASLMQ010000877.1 GCA_030746455.1 Candidatus Latescibacterota bacterium | reverse complement strand
GGAAGCCAGAACCAGAATCCCGGCCAGGATAAGAACCAATGACTTCGCCTTCAAGACCATCCCCCCCTTCCACATATAGAGGATTGCCAGACCGATTGGGTGTCCCCGCGGACGAACGACACACCAACCACGAACTGCTATGACTCGGGCTTGCATCCCACGACTCCTTGCGCCGGCATCACTCCTTTCCACAGGTGAAGCAATCGAGATCGGCTTGGTTTCAACGGCTTTCCGCTCGATACCTCCTTGACAGAGATGAGAAAATTGCCTACTATGATATACGTACGTGTATAAGGTGAACTCACCGTTCGCTTCATACACGGCGATGGCGGTCGCTAGCTGCTACGCCCCAGCCAAGGTGTGTGGCTAGCGGCCCATTTGTGTACACAAATCAGGCCGTACTACCGGCCTCTGCTGTGCGGTAGTGCGGCCTAGTCGCGTAGATTCTGCTCTGCCCCCCAAACGCACCTATCCCCGAGGATACGTTTGGACCGACCACGCGGGCATTCGCGTTCCGCGAAAGAGGGACTGCATCCAACATGGGCAACCCTCCAGTGACCTCCCAGTCGGCATTGCGACTGGCCCGACGCAGACACCGGGTCCAGGGGCGAGTTCCCTTGCTGATTGCTTACGGTGGTGCTCGCCAGAATATAGTGCCGGCAACAGGGCTTTGTCAAGAAGATTCACGTCTCTGCCGGCGTGACGTTCCGGGGTCAGTTGTCCTCCACCGACCCATCCTCGTATCTGAGCTCCTCCCGGAACTGCGGCTCGTACGGGTGCGCTCGCGCGACCTCCTCGTTCAGCTCGAGCCCGAGACCTGGGGTGTCCGGCAGCCGCACGAACCCGTCCTCGATCTGATACCGGTGCCCGTAGAACAGATCGTCTTTCCAGTCGGTTGACTCCTTGAACGGCTCGGCTGCGTAGGAGCTCATCTCCTGGATCACGCTGTTCGGGCAGTTCAGTCCCATGTGGAGTTCCGCCGTCACGCCCACCTTGCTGTAGGTGATGTGCGGCGACACCTGGATGAACTGCGCTTCGGCCATGGCAGCGATCTTCTTGAACTCGGAGATGCCGCCGCAATGGACGATGTCCGGGTTCAGATAACTGACCAGGCGCTTTGCGATGATGTCCTGGAAGCCCCACTTCGTGAAGTTGCGCTCGCCCATGCACAGCGGCACCGTCGTGTGGTTGCTTAGCCACTCGAGCGCATCGTTCGACCCCTCCACCTGGATCGGTTCTTCGACCCAGAAGACGCGGTACGGCTCGATCGACCTGCAATAGTCCAGCGCCATCTGGGGCGTCAGCCGGCCGTGCGCGTCGATGAGGATGTCGAAATCATCGCCGCCCTCCACCCGCATCTCCTCGATCTGCTCCACCGCTCGATTCAGGTCCCAGGGCATGGGGACCGTCATCCTGTCATCGACCTTGGTGACGGGCGGCCCCGTCTTGCAGGCGTTGCACCCGAGGCTCCTGGCCCGCTGCACGCCGGCCTTGCCCCCACCCCCCGTGTAGATCCGGACCTTGTCCCGCGCGGCGCCCCCGAGGAGCTTGTAGATCGGCAGGCCCGCGATCTTGCCGAGGATGTCCCACAACGCGATGTCGATCGCGCTGAGCGCGGTGCTGAAGAGGACCCCGACGTGCCAGCGGTTCCAGCGGTACAGGCCCTGCCACAGGAACTCGATATTCGTCGGGTCCTTCCCGATGAGGTGCGGTTCCATGTCTTTGATGCACTGGGCGATGGTTCCCACCTTGTTGTCGCTGATCGAGCCCTCACCTAGCCCGGTGATTCCCTCATTGGTCCTGATCTTCACGAAACAGCAGTTGCCTTCCACCAGAAATGTATCCACATCGGTTATCCTGATACCCGGATACTTCGCGCTGTGTTCGTCCGCCATTGTCACTGCCTCCGTTTTGTCCAGTTGTCTTCGCCTAGCTGAGCCACGCCGCGTTGGGGTAGAGCTTCTCGTCTTGCACCTGCTGCTCACCATAGAGAGACTATGTATGCCTTTTGCATAGCTCTTTCAAAGCTCTGAACCTGCCGGGTATTTCGAAGCCGTTGCTCTCAAAGAGCACGATGTGGTCCATCCCTGCCATCTCGGCAATCTCGTAGGCCCATGCCAGGTTCTGCAGGTCTCGGCCCCTCACCTGGAAGTATCCGCCAAGGCTGTGCCCGTTCTGCAGCTTGCGGGCAATGGCTTTTGCCTTCCGGCTCAGCACAGAGGTGCTTTCGAGACTGTGGAAATGGAAGGCAGGCGAAAAACTGTCGGCAAGGTCTTCCTCGATCCAGACGTGCTGATCCTCGATATTCCCTGAGAAGGCATCGGGGATGTCGGTGTGCTTGGCTGCACCCTTCATGATGTCTTCGGTTGTCGCGGCTCTTTCGCCGTCGTGGGTACTCCAAACGTGCATCCCGGGTAGAGACAGGAAGATCTCGAAATCGATTGCCGGTGATAGGGACTGCATAAGGGCCCTGACTTTCCGGAGATACGCGGTCACATAGTCGGCCCTGAACTGGAGCCACTCCACGTCATCGTTGGGGATCTCGAAGGGATCTCTTCCCGTCTGAGCTTTAAACGCTCTGGTTACCGGCCTATCATACATGCCCTGGAAGACACCGAATCGGTCGATCGTTGCATACTTGTTGCATCCTCCCTTGAAGAGGTCGTGGGCGATCCCATCGAATCCGTAGCTTGAGATCTCCTCGATAAGGGACAGTTTGAAATCGATGACCTCAGGATAGGCCCAGCACAGTCTTTCCACCCGATAGCCGGCCTTGGTCTTCATGAGAAGCTCCGGATGGGCCTTCGAGAACCCACTTTCCCATCCCCATCCGTGGGCTTCCACATTCTCCAGCCACGCGTAGATCTCGATTCCCAGTGTCCGGCATCTCTCTATCGCCACAGGTACAGGGTCGAACTTCGAAAAATCGACGACCTCGTTGATCCATTGCCAGCTGTGATGGGGGAGACCCCACGCGGCGGTCTTCGCGATGGTATTGTCGTCCTCGAAATGCATACCGGGCAGATCGATCTTGCTTGCGTAGAGGCACTGGCTCTGACGCATCCGCCAGTATATCCTGTGCACCCCGGCGCTGTGAAGCAGGTCGATCACCTTGTAGACCCCGGGCTCTCCCCATGTTCCGTAAAATGAAGTCCAGTCCCAGAAGGTGACGGCAATCCCTGTTTTCATGTGGCGTCCTCCTGCAGCACGTCGTAGGCCTATAGGGCGTCCTTGCAGTCGTTCTGCACGAGACACAGAGCAAGGAGGAAATCGCAGACCGACTGGGGCGTCTCGTGGTCGGCTTCGAGGACCGCGGGGTCGAAGATCTGGAGGCGGTCGAGCTTCTCAAAATCGTCTTCGAAGGATGCTATAGGTAGTACAGGACGCAATCAATCCCCTGTGGCATCACTTAAGGGATGGGACTGGATCTGTCTCAGCGGGATGGTCGAGGGTTCTGTTGCCCGAACCTTCACAACTCGTCGTCCGGCTGGGGCTTCCGGTCTGGGACACGATCAAGCACCTTCTTGAACGCTCCTTTGCGGGCCTGCTTCGCGCGTGCGGCAATGTAGTCCTCGGTCGTGAGAGCCGCGACCTTCTCGACGACTGCCGAAGTGATGAATAGGTTGATGGAGACACCTTCCCGTTTGGCGATCTCTCTTATGCGCTTGTGAATGGAATCCGGCAGCCGCAAGTTCAGTGCACTCATCTCAGTTCTCCCAGTAGTTCCGCGGGGGTGTCTCTCTCGGGTAAGAACTTAGAGGCACGGAGCAGTAAAATCAAGCACGATTCCCTTCCTTGGGCAAGGCAGAGGTGGCTGCTCGACAGATCCAGACGCTCCCCGCTAGTCCACGAACCGGTACTGGTGAAGTTCTGCTTGACACGATCGAGGAATTCGTTAACTAGTGGCCATTCCAGATCCATCCCAAACCAGCGAAGGAGGCTATCATGAAACGTGTCGCACTCGCCCTGATCCTGTTCGGAGCATCCCTCGCACTCCAGCAGCCGTTGATCCTGGTTGCCGCGCTGTTCGGCCTACTGGCTCTAGCACCGCTACCCGCGCGCGCCGCGGAATATACACTCTCGCTGGATGGGGACGACGGTGCGGAGGGTGATCCGGACAACCCCTGGCGCACTATGGCGAAGGCCAACGAGACGCTGCAGCCGGGGGACACAGCCGTCTTCCTGCCCGGGGAGTACACAGGGGTCCTCTCGCCGGCGAACAGCGGAAGAAGAGAGGCCCCCATCACCTACCGCTCGTCCGAGCGAGGGAAGGCGTGGCTGGTGGGAGAGGGCGACAGCGACCTGATCACGCTCAACGGCCGGGAGCACATCACCATCGAGGGTTTTGCCGTGGACGGCCGGCTGCAGGGGCGGTGGCTGCAGGCGACCTACGCCCATCACCTCACCATTCGGGGCTGCACGATGCGGAACACGCCCCGGCCCATCTCGGCGCTCCACTGCGACCACGTGCGCCTGCTGGGCAACCGGTTCAGCCAGGACCGCTCCGGCCCCAGCGACATGATGTGGTGGGAGGAGTGCGGTTATCTTCTGGTTGAGGGCAATGCCTTCACGCGCGCTGGGCACAGCCCGTTCACGCTGAACTACTGCAACAACGTGGTGATCCGCGCCAACGTCTTCCACGCCGAGTGGGGACGCGACTACATCGTGTATTCCCTCGGCCGGGCGCTCTGGGAAGGCAACATCATCACCCGGGCGCGGGACAGCGGGGGGTCGGCCTCCAGCAGGGCCCATTCGTTCTGGGACCACGGGATCTTCCGCCACAACCGCGTGTTCGACAACACCAGCGCCCCGCTGAATATGGGGAGCTACATCTGGAAGGGGGCGTCTCCGACAGGACGCTTCCGCCGTCCTTTCGGCACCGGGGACTCGCGCTTCTACAACAACACCTTCGTCGAGAACATGGGCTCCGTCTTCCGCCTGGGCGGCATCAACTGCAGCGCCAACGTGTTCCAGAACAACATCTTCCACCGGAACGACTGGGCGGGAGGGCACGAGCAGATCACCCGTGAAGCCGGCATCAGCCGCGACAATCGCTTCATCTACAACCTGTTCCGAGGCGACGAACCCGGGCAGGCGGTGGTGCGCTACGGAGACGAATACTGGACGCCCGATGAAGCCGACGAAGCAACGCACACCACCGGCGGGTTCTGGTCGGAGTTCCACAGGAACGTGGACGCGGACCCTGGCTTCGTGGATCCCGTCAATCGGGACTATCGGCTGGGCCCGGACAGCGAGGCGATCGACGCCGGTGAGCCGATCGCCAGGGCCGTGGGATCTGGCACCGGGCGCGCCATGCCGGTCAACGACGGGGTGCCC
>JASLMQ010000876.1 GCA_030746455.1 Candidatus Latescibacterota bacterium | reverse complement strand
GGCCGCGAGTTCCACCTCGTCGACCGGGACGGCAGCCCGCGGGGACGCAAGACCTATGTGTTCTGGAATCCGCCGCGCGTTCGGAAGGGCAAGTGGCGTTCGCGCCGCAGCGCGAACGTGGAGGCGCACGAGCTGATGGCGCGCCTGATCGAGAAGCGGGTGCCGACGATCACGTTCTCCAAGGCGAAGGTGACGTCGGAAATGATCCACCGCTATGTCACCGAGACGCTGGGGAAGACGGCGCCGGGACTGGCGGAGAAGGTGACGCCCTACCGCGCGGGATACCTGCCGGAGGACAGGCGGGCGATCGAGGCGCGGCTGTTCAGCGGCGAGCTGCTGGGGGTGAGCACGACCGCGGCGCTGGAGCTGGGGATCGATGTGGGCAGCCTGGAGGCGTGCATCCTGGTCGGCTATCCGGGAAAGCTCGCGTCGTTCTATCAGCAGGCGGGCCGTGCCGGGCGGCAGTCGGACGATTCGCTGGTGTTCATGGTGGGGCTGGACACGGGGGTGAACCAGTATGTGATGGCGCACCCGGAGTACATCTTCGAGCGCCCTGTGGAAGAGGCCGTGATCGATCCGGAGAACCCGTTTGTGGCAACCGGCCACGTGCGGTGCGCGGCACAGGAGATGCCGCTAGCGGAGATGGAGATACCCAGTTTCGGACCGTACGCGGAGGTGGCCCTGCGGATCCTGGAGGAGAACCTGAAGCTGAAGCTTATCAAGGGGCGATGGTACCACTCGGCATCGGAGATCCCACAGCACGAGGTGACGCTTCGGGGCTATGCCGATGTGAACGTGATGATCCAGGACGTGGAGACGGGCGAGGTCCTGGGCCAGGTGAACCAGTTCGATGCGGAACCGATCCTGCACCCCGAAGCGATCTACATGCACATGGGAGACACCCACCGGGTGCTGGACCTGGACCTGGAACGGAACATCGCCACGGTGAAGAAGGAGGCGGTGGACTACTACACGCAGCCGATGGGGGGCACGGACATCCACCACATCGACAACCGGCTTCGCGAAAAGCCGTTCGGAACGGGCACGGCCTACTGGGGCGAGGTGACGGCCTACTTCCGGAACGGCGGCTACGAGAAGATCGACTTCTACTCGCTGGATCCCATCTCGCAGCACGACCTGGACCTGCCCACGATGGTGCTGGAGACGATGGCCTTCTGGGTGGTGCCGCCCGAGGATCTGATGACGCGGGTGCGCGACGCAGGCCTGGATCCGCACAGCGGGCTGCGCGGGATCGGCTACGCGACGCGAATGATCCTGCCGCTGTTCATTACATGCGATACGCTGGATTTCTCGCACACGGTGGGCAGCGCCAACTCGCCCTGGCATACCACGTTCGTGTACGAGCGATTCCCCCACGGCCTGGGGTTTACCGAGAAGGCCTACGATCAGCTCCACCGAATCCTGCCCGGCGTGCTGGAGACGATCCGCGCCTGCCCCTGCCGGGACGGGTGCCCGTGCTGCGTGGGCAAGCCGCTGCGGCAATACACGACGTGGAACGTGGAGCGGGGTGAGGCGTCGATCCCGAGCAAGCTCTCGGCGATCATGATCCTGGAGGGGCTGCTGGGGGATGGAGAAGCCCTGGCAGCGTCGGATAGCTCAGTCGGGGAGCTCGGAAGACCCGAGGACGAGGCGCGGCTCGAGCAGGCCCTGCGGCGGCGACTGGAGCGAATGGGAGAGCCGCAGGTCTTCCACCCGATTCGGCCGGAGCCGGAGATCGCGACGGAATACCCGGACCGAGAGCGGGATGCCGCGCTGGGGGTGCCGGACGCCCAGCGCAGATCGGAGCGCAAGCGCGGGCTCGACCGATCGCTGCACAAGCGGATCGACGAGCGGGTGCGGGGGAGGATGAGGGATGGGGCTGGAGACCGGGGACAGGAGAGTGGACAGGCGAAGTCGCTGGAGAAGCGGCTGACGGCGATTGCGAGAGGCGGAACGAAGAAGGGGGCAGAGGAGGAAGGGCTTGGTGAGACACGGCAGGAAGCGGAGCAAGGAGGACAGGCTGAGGGTGAACGGTCCGAGGAGGGGACGGAGATCCAGAAGAAGGGAACCGGGTCGGCCGTGACCGAAGACTCGGTGGCCGCCCGGGCAAGACGCAGGATGAAGGGGAAGGGGAGGGGATAGAAATCGGCGCGAGATGGCCCTCAGTGGAAGGAAGACGATCGAGACATCCCGGACGGCGGTGCCCGAGTAGGCCGACGACCGGGTGCGTCGCGGCCGCGGCGCGGCATCTCAGGCCAGACGGGCCTGCGCCAGCGCCGCGCACCCCAGGATCACGGCATCGTCACCCAATGCCGCCGGCACGATTTCGACGTTCTGCATCGCATGGTCCAGAGCGTACTCTCTGGTATGCTTGCGCACACCCTTCAGCAGCTGCTCTCCCAGCGCCTCCACAACGCCGCCCCCCAGGACCACCATCTGAGGGCTGAACAGGTTGAGCAGGTTGGCCACCCCGAGGCCCAGGTACCGGGCTTCGCGCTTCACCTCCCGCTTCACCAGGCTGTCCCCCGCCTCCAGCGCTCGCCTCAACACCCCGCTCTTGATCTTGGATGGATCCTTGCCGACCATCTTCTTGACCGCGCTCTTCTCTCCCTTCCGGATGGCCTTCGTAATCCGCCGGGCGATGGCGGGCCGACTCGCCAGGGCTTCCCAGCACCCGGGGTTGCCGCACCCGCACCGGGGGCCACCTTCCTTGACTACCATGTGTCCGACCTCGCCTGCCGAACGGTTGTAGCCCCGGTGGAGCTCCCCGCCCAGGATGACCCCCCCGCCGATTCCGGTGCCCACGAAGACGCCGATCATGTCGCTGACGCCTCGTCCCGCCCCCAGCCTGTGCTCGCCCAGGGTACCCACGTTCACGTCGTTCTCCACAACGGTTGGGACAGAAAGCCTCGATTCGAGCATGGCCTTCAGGGGCACGTCGTGCCACCCTAGATTTGGGGCGAATGTCACCACACCGGTATCCGGATCAAGCGGCCCCGGCGCGCCGATGCCGATCGCTGCGATGGACGCAGGCGTCTTGCCCGCCTCCTTCACGGCCTCCTGGATGCTCTCCGCAATCCGGTCCACCACCGCCTCCGTTCCCTTGCCGGCGTCCGTGGGCGCCTTGCTTCGAGCAAGAACGGAGTAGCCGGGATCCACAACGGCCGCAAGGATCTTCGTCCCACCAAGATCGACACCGACCACACAACGCTTGTCCCGAGACGATTCAGACATCGGCGTGTCCTCCGTGTTTTCCGTGCGCTTCGTCCTCACGGCCCCGTCGCTTTGCGTCCAGCTGACGCGGTCCGGTGTAAGGGCTTGTTCGGTGGGTAATCCCGGAGGTTCCTGAGCATGACAGCCGCCTCGGAGAACTCCTTGACATTGGTAAGATAGCCCCGCGGCCAGGCGAAGGGAAGGGGAAACGCGTCCCAGGGGGGGCGGTCCAGGGGAAGGGGCGCAGAAGGGCGTGTTGAGGGCCCGGGCTTCAATGACAACGGTCTGGCTCGGCGAAAGGTAGTTTGCCGGGAGAACGAACGCAAGCGGGCAGCGTTCTGAGTCGCAACTCGCAGGCCCCGAGTCGCTTAGGCACACGCCTCCGGCGTGTGATCCACAACGTATGGTGCTTGCGCTGCCTGCGGACGCGATGTAGACTTAGGTCACCGAAAAGCAGCTTTGCACGCGGTGAAATTCGGAGGAGACATGGAAACTCAGCGTGCGCCCTCGGGGGGCGAGGGCGTCCTCAGGGCCGGCTTCGCCACGGTGGACATCACCCCACCTGTTGGCATCCATCTGGGTGGGTACGCGTCGAGGACTTCGCCGAGCCTGGCGGTGGGTCAGCCGCTCTATGCAAAGGCGATGGCCCTCAGTTGTGGAGGGACGACCGTATCCGTCGTCGCAACCGATCTGCTGTTCATCACGGCGCTGCTGGCCAGGGGGATACGAGCGCTTGTGAGACAGCGGGTGGCCATTCCCGAGGACCACGTTCTTCTGAGTGCCACGCACACCCACTCCGGGCCTCTGCTCGAGCACATGTCGATGGTGGAGGAGGAAGTCGTCGATGAAGGCTGGATAGAGAACGTCCTTATCGGCAAGATCGCGGATTCGGTCTGCCTCGCGAATGGCTGCATGCGGCCAGCCAGGATCGGGACGGGAAGCACCGAGATCCACGGCCTGACGTTCAACCGGAGACCGAGGCGGCAGGACGGGAGGGTCGAGGCCGCACACAATCTGTTCACTCGGGATGGGCCTGTCTCCTTCGAGGCATTGGAGTTCGGGCCTGTCGATCCGGACCTGGGGGTCTTCTCTGTCTACGACTTCGAAGACAGACTCCTGGGTTCGATGGTGAACTTCTCCTGCCACCCGGTTTGTAACGACTACGGCCCCCGTACGATTTCGTCAGACTATCCGGGCCTCGCCACACAGGTCATCGAGGAAGCCACGAGGGCCACCTGTCTCTTCACGACGGCGCCCTCCGCCGAGGTGAATCCCGCGGTAAGGAATGGGTCCCATATGAAGGCCGTGCTGAGCAGGCAGGCCCTGAGCGTTCTCGAGACAATCGAGCCATTCGGATGCGAGGGCCTGTGGGCGGGCAGCCGGAGGATCAACCTGCCATTGAAGGCCTTCCCCACAGTCGAGGAGGCACGGCGTCGGTTCGAGAAGGAGCTTGCCGAGGAGAGCCCGGATCGGTTCCTCTGCCGTAGAGACCTGATGTACGCCGAGCAGTACGAGGGACGAACGGATCTCGAGACCGAAATCCAAGTCGTGGGAGTTGGCGATATCCTGCTCATCGGTCTTCCCGGAGAGGTGTCGGTGGAAATCGGTCTCTTGATGAAGGAAGAAGTCGCGAGCCGGTTCGGGAAGCGATTTGTGTTCGCCATCACCCAGGCCAATGACTGGACCGGCGAGACCATTCCCGACAGGGCCTACGGGGAAGGGGGGAGCGAGCCACGGACCACGCGACTCGGGCCCGGATCTGCGGACGCAATGTTGGAAGGTGTCCTGGAGCTGCTGGACGCGGCCCTCGGGTAGGGATGACCTTGGACTGCAAGAAGCAGGAACTACGAAAAACGCGAAACACGCGAAAACTGCCACAGGCAGGATAGAGTCAGGCCTGGGCATCGACTGGCAGGTGACAGAGCATTGGATTCAGGCCTGAGCGTCTGGTGGCACAGGGACTCCGACCACGGGACGTGGCGTGGCTGAGATGTCAGACACATTCCAGTTTCTGGACCCTGGGACTCTGATCGATAGGGATCTACAGCTGGTCCTGGTTGACCAGGGCTACAAGGATCCGGAAGGCGACCGGGTTCCCTTCTATCTCTTCGGGATGAAGCGGGTTCCCGACGGGGCCAATATGGGCGGCATCATGCTTCGGATCGGAGACGCCGCGACCGTGCTGAGGTATGCCTGTCATCTCGGCTTCGACGTCAGACCGGAGCACCGGGGAAGGCGGTACGCCGCAAGGAGCGTGGGGTTGCTCCTCCCGTTCGCGCGGCGTCAAGGGCTCGACAAGGTCTGGATCGGATGCGACCCGGACAACGCTGCGTCGCGCAGAACCTGTGAGCTTGCGGGGGGCGCCTACCAGGAGACGATCCCCGTACCTCCGGATATCGACCTCTACGAGCAGGGCATGCGCCTGCTTCGTCGCCACTGTATCGACGTTAAGGAGTGACTCGAGCGTCCGCGACAGGAGGTGACCTATGGACAGACGCCAATTCATCCACCGCATCGGGTGCGGGTGTGGCTCCGTGCTTGTCGGATGCGCATCGCATCGGGGTGCGATGAAAGGAGACGCCATGGCGGAGATGGGGACCACCACAGAGCCCTCGGCCGACCCGGATTGGGACATATCCGTTTGTGGCATCAACTGCGCCAGGTGCAAGCTTCTCGAGGAGGGCAAGTGCGCAGGATGCAGGGGGCCGCTCGACCAGCACTGGAGCCCGAACTGCAAGTTGGCTCGCTGTGCCGAGGCCAAGGGCCATCGCTATTGCTTCGAGTGCGATGAGCTGCCGTGCGACAGGCTGCTGGCCTTCGCCTCGGATGGCCACGAGCACCATCGCATCACGGTCGAGAACCTGAAGGCGATGAAGGAGGTGGGACTGGAGCAGTGGATCGCTCAGCAGCCCAGGTCGATGTTCTGCCCGGGGTGGCGGTTCTGATTGCTGGCCCCACCGGAGACCAAACCAACCCGAAGAACCTCTCACCACAGAGGGCACGAAGAGCACAGAGAAAGGAGGGAAGGGAGGGGGCGCGGGAGGCAGCAAGTAGCGCCCAGTAGGGCTGGGCGATTCGGGAGACACGAGCTCGGGGGAGCTTGACTTCACCTCCGGGAAAGGCTATCTTCATCACATCAACCCATCGCATGATCCGAAGGACACTGGGACATGACCACGACTCCTATCCTTGCACCCGCTTCCTTGCACCCGTCGCATCTGCGCCTGACGGGAACCGTGCGCCCTGACGGTAATCCCGAGGTGGATGATGATGCGCGCAGACGGCGGAACCGGGTCTGGCCATAGAGCGACCCCATCAGGAGGTCTAGAGCCCGCCGTCAGGAACGACATGATGGCGGGCTTCTTCTTTGCCAGCCACTGCAGTTGGAGATCGACCGTGAACTCACATAGCTACACGGGAATCGTAGTGACTCTATCAGTGACATACAGATCCACACGCAGGATCTGCGGCCTGCGACAGGTTGCCGTGGGATCCGTCCGCCCGGACGCCAATACGAATCAGAACGACGATAATGATCCCATCAGGCGGAGGGCCGGTCCCGGGTAGTGCATATACCCCAGAATCCGAGCCAGATCACAGCCCGCCGCGACGCCCAGTCCGGCGGGCCTTCTTGTTTCCACCCAACCGTAGGAGGTTACCGTGACGACGAGAACACCGATCAGCAAGCTAAGACAGCACGTCGGTCAGGAGGTGAACGTGTGCGGGTGGGCCCACGCAATCAGGGACCATAAGCACGTGCAATTCATCATCCTTCGCGACTCCACCGGGCAGGCCCAGGCCACCCTCGAGAAGACGAGCAGCCCCTTCCTGGCGGAGGCGGTGTCGTCTCTGACGAGGGAGTCGGCTGTCCGTGCTGTTGGCCACGTTCGAGAGAATCCCCAGGTCCGGCTCGGCGGGATCGAGATGATGCTGACCGATCTCGTGGTAGAGGGCCCGGCGACTTCGCCGATGCCCATCGATCCGTTCGCGGGATCCCTGCCAGGGCTGGACAATCGACTGGACTGGCGGCACCTCGACCTCAGGCGACCGGAGAACCAGCTCCTTCTGAAGGTCCAAACCACGGTGGTGTCCGCGATGCGCTCCTTCTGGATCTCGGAGGGCTTCCAGGAGATCCACACGTCCAAGCTGATGGGAACGGCGAGCGAATCGGGTGCGGAGCTCTTCGAGGTGGACTACTTCGGGTCCGCTGCCTACCTGGCCCAGTCGCCCCAGTTCTACAAGCAGATGGCCATCGCATCCGGATTCGAGCGGGTCTTCGAGATCGCACCCGTGTTCAGGGCCGATCCGTCGTTCACGACCAGACACACAACGGAGTTCACCAGCGTGGATGTCGAGATGGCGTGGATCGACTCGCACGAAGACGTCATGGTCTTTGAGGAAAGATGGCTCTCGTACGTTCTGGAGGCCGTCGCGCAGGAGCACGGGGCTCAGATCGCAGATGCTTTCGCCGTCGAGGTCGTACCGCCGGTGGCACCCTTCCCCAGAATCCCCTTCGCCGATGCGATCGTGCAGATCTCACAAGACGGGAGGGAAGCTCACGTGCGCGCCACGGATCTCGATTCCCAGGGGGAACGGTCCCTGGGGGCGTGGATCCAACGTGAACAGGGGCACGAGTTCGTCTTCATCACGGACTACCCCACTTCGGGACGGCCGTTCTACCATATGCGCCAGGCGTTCGATCCCAAGATCACGAGGAGCTTCGACCTGCTGTGGAAGGGCCTCGAGATCACGACCGGCGCTCAACGCGAACACCGGCCGGGGGTCCTGGAGCGTCAGGCACACGAGAAGGGGTTGCGTTCCGAGAGCATCGGGTTCTATCTGGACTTCTTCAGGTACGGGTGCCCTCCCCACGGGGGGTTCGGCCTTGGTCTTGCCAGGCTCCTGATGGTTCTCCTCGGGTTTTCGAACGTCAGGGAGGCCACGCTTCTGCCGAGGGCGCCCAACCGATTGCATCCCTGAGCGGTCCATCCTGGGCTTGTGCACCCTCTGCCGGCGGAGATCCCGGATCCGCGCTACAAGATGCTTGCGCTCCGGCGCGGCTTGACGTAAACTCCGACCGTCCCTGAGAAGAGGGCAGCTCCCCTCGTCGCGCGGGGTGATATGGGGGAGACCAGGAGGCCTCGCACCGACGCTGCGCAGACCTGCTCTATTAGCCCCAATGCGACAAAACGCAACCACCGATGAACACAGATCAACACTGATAGGGAGGCGTCAGAGCCCTGCGGTTCCAGGCCAGGACGGGGCCTGAGCACGGGCGGCCAACGGCCGACAGAGCAGAGGAGTCACCTCA
>JASLMQ010000875.1 GCA_030746455.1 Candidatus Latescibacterota bacterium | reverse complement strand
TCGGCCCAGTCGCCGGTACCGACGCGGATCTCCTTCGAGGGCAGTCCCTCGAGTCCCGAGTGCTCCACGGCAGCCACCCGGTAGAACCAGGGCCCCCTTCCCCGGACCTGGTCCTCGTAGGCCTCGGCGTCTACGGGTCCGGACCCGACCTGCCGGTACCCGTCACCCGAACGGTCGCTGCGGTAGATCAGGTACCCAGCCAGCTCCTTTGACTGCTCCGGCCGTTGCCAGGTCAGGTGCACCCGATTCCGAGCACGCCTGGCGTTCAGCCCGTTGGGGGGACAGGGCCTCCGGCAGACCGCCACATAGACCTCCCCCCACAGTCCGACCCTATCCGAATCGTACGCGATCTTCGTCCCGTCAGGGCTAGAGATGGGAGCCGGGTGCGTCGACTCCGAGTCAGGATGCATCGAGCCCCATCCCTGGTAGGAGGCGTTGTGGAAGCAGATCCGGTGCAGCCGACCGCGTTCGCGGGTGTGTACCATCACGATCTGATTCGCGTAGGGTCCTCGATTCGTCACATCCGATACGATCCATTCCCCGTCGGCGCTCCATCCCCCGTGCATGCCTGCGGACAGGTCGATCAGCTGCCGCCCGTTCCTCCCGTCCCTGTCCATTGCCCAGATGCCCGCCTCTGAGGCGTAGGACCACGCGTGACCGTCGGGCGCCCAGTCCGGGTGCCCCGCCCGGCCGCATGGGAGCTCAGTCTTGCCACTGCCGTCGGGCATCACCACATAGCTGCCCAGCCGCTCTTCGGTCTCCGGATCGTTCAGGTTGTAGAAGATCGAATAGTCAGGTGCACGAGTAAACCGCAGGCGATGGATGTTTCCTTCGATCGGAACGGTCTGGCGTTCGCCTGTCTTCACGTCGATCATGTACACCGTCCACACCTTGACATCCGGATCCCGCCTGCCACGCACCAGGAGCTTCTTCTCGTCGGCGCTCGGGGGACAGAACTCGATGTTGTGTACGAGATCCACCGACGCCAGCTCACGTCGCCGGCCGCTGTTCACGTTCAGCGCGCAGAACGTCGTTCGGCTCCGGTGGTGGCTTGCGTAGTACATGCGTGAGGGATGGTGAATGCTCCAGAGCGGACGCGTCACACGCCCGCTCTCCCCGCGAATCCGGAGCTCCCGAATCCGCCCCCCGTCGGCATCCATCAGCCAGTTGCCATCACCCACCCCCGGCCGTCTGGATACGAAGAACAGCAGCGATCCATCCGCGTTCCAGGCCGGGATATCGTAGTAGATGTGACGGGAGATGTGGGGGTCATGGGTCATCTTCCACACCTCGGCCCCCGTCACCGGATCTTTGAAGATCGTCCGTTCCGATACATAGGCCCCATCTCGCCTGAGCTTGTCGTAGGGCTTCTCTCCATCCCGCTCGGAGAGCGCATTGAGCACCTCGAAACGCTCCGCCGCCATCACAGGCTCCTTCTGCAGGTCGCGGTCTTCGCGTGTTGTGTATGGTCCGTGGTGACCGGACGAACACGGATCAGGATCTGTCCGACGCATGATAGGTCTGCCCCCAGGGATGTCAACAGGAAAACCGTGCTGGATGAACCGCCATGCTCCCCTGGGTACCCTGAACTGCATCGATGCCGTGACTGCCCGTCGGTCCCTGAGGCTGGGGGTTGACACCGCTCACGCCTTCGGTTAGTTTGCACCCGTACGGATGTCCACCGCACAACGGATCAGTCGGTCTGCCGTGCAGACCGGGACTCATACAGGGGAGTTGCCATGGACACAAGAGAGCTCGGGAGGACGGGGATACCGGTTTCGAGACTCTGTTTCGGGACCGGAACAAACGGGTGGAATGGTCGCTCGATGCAAACCGATCTGGGGCTTCAGGAGCTCGCCGACCTGCTTCGGTACGCCTACGACCGCGGCGTCACCTTCTGGGATTCAGCCGATCAGTACGGAAGCCATCCTCATGTGGCCGGGGCCCTGGACGACCTGGACCGCCAGACGGTCCAAATCGCCACGAAGACCTGCGCGAAGACGGCATCCGAAGCGGAAAGCGACATCGATCGCTATCTCCGCGAGCTTGGCACGAACTACCTGGACGTAGTCCTGCTGCACTGCATGTCGGACAGCAACTGGACCGAGACCCACGCAGGTGCGATGGAGGTGCTTCGGGACCGGAAGGAGGCGGGAGTCATCCGTGCACATGGTGTGTCCTGCCACGATCTCGGCGCACTGAGACGAGCGGCCGAGATCCCCTGGGTGGAGGTGGTGCTGGCCAGGATCAACCACGCGGGTAAGAATATGGACGGGTCGCCGAAGAAGGTCGTCCCCGTCCTAGAGCAGATGGACGACGCTGGGATCGGGGTCTACGGAATGAAGGTCCTTTCCCTGGGCAAACTGAAGCCTGAGGGCGCCATCGACTACGCCCTGGATCTGCCCTCGCTGGATGCCATCACCATCGGCATGAAGAGCCGGCGGGAAGTCGACGAGAACATCGGTTGGGTTGAAGCGCACGACCGCGCCCTCCAGCCCGCCTGAACCCACCGCGCATCATCCACCCGCGGGCCAGAGCCAGTTCTCTTCTTGTTTCTCGTCTTTCGCGTCTGGAGCCTGCCCCGAGTAGTCCCCCGGAGCTGCGGCTGGTCCAAAGCCGCACCGCAGCAGAGCATGAAGCAGCGCAGGGGGACGTACCGAGGGGTAGTTCCGCGGTTCTGACTCGTTCCTGTCAGAACTCCGCCCCCACCGTCAGCGACGGCAGAAGCGGTAGCCACTTCTCGGGCTCCCGAACGAGGGTCTCGCTGCTCCCGTGGTACCGGTACCGCCGTACGTTGTCACGGTCGTACGCGTTTGTCACCTCCAGGGAGACGAACAGCCCCCAGTTCTGAAACGCGAACCGCCTGCTTAGTCGCACATCCAGCCGATGGTACGGTGGATACCGCCTCCCATAGAGCTCCCCATCCACGACGGCGAGGTACTCCCTTCCGTCTGCCCAAGTCCGGCGAACGAGCTCACGCGGCGTGTACGGCCATCCGGACCGGATCTGCCAGGCTGCGCTGACGCTCCAGACCGGTGAGGGGCGGTACGCCAGATCCACGGAGAAGGTGTGGGTCTGGTCGAACTCCCTCGGAACCGTTTCGCCCCTGAACTGGGACCGGCCTCTGGACGGATCGTGCGTTTCTCTCGTCTGCGACCACGCATAGGTCACCCACCAGCTAAGCCGGCCTCCTGTGTCGCGCTTGGCATACACCTCGACGCCTCGCGCCCTGCCCCGTATGGGAAACAGGCGCACGCGGTCCCCCTCGATTTCCGGCAGGAACTCGATCTCTCCCCTCAGGTTGTCGAATCGCTCCCTGATGTGTTTCAGTACCTTCCAGTAGCCCTCGATACGGATCTGCAAGCCTGCGCACAGAACCGATTCCAGACCCATCACGTGGTGCGTGGCCAGCTGCGCTCGACTGAACGTC
Organism: Candidatus Latescibacterota bacterium; assembly: GCA_030746455.1. Next base: position 621 of record JASLMQ010000875.1, on the reverse strand, counting down.
TCCACACCGTCCTGCACAGCCAGATCGCCGATGCTATGTGCCTGGTAGTACCTGCCCCAGGCGGCCCTGAGCACCGTGTTCGACCCAAGCGGCAGGGCGACGGCCGCCCGAGGACTCGTCCGTCCCTCCGCGGTATGGGACTGTCGGTCGTATCGCAGCCCGAGATCCACCATCAGCGGCCCGGCCACCTGCCACTTGTCCGAGACGTAGAGCCCCACCTGCCAGCCCTGGGGTTCGGGCGTGGCTCGAATCGTGTCGTGGCCGACATGGATGGGCGGACCGAGACGCAAGCGGCCTCGCCTGCGGTTCATGTAGTCGTAGGTGGCACGGAAACCCCGTAAGTCGAACCCGAAGCGGGCAAGATGCCGGCTCCCGGCCTCCATCTTCCAGTCAGTCTTGAGCCCGTAGACGGTGGTATGTCTTTCGTCGTCCACCATCTCGTTGATCCCCAATGGCTCGCTGTGTCCGTACCGGAAGTCATCGGGTTCGAACCGGGTCTCCCCATCGCGGTCCTGGCTCGAACGGCCGATGTAGGGAAGGCTCCTGACGTGGAGACGCGAACCGTACATCACATCCCAGGTGAACCAGGAATAGGCGATGCCGTATGCGCTATCGAACCGG
>JASLMQ010000874.1 GCA_030746455.1 Candidatus Latescibacterota bacterium | reverse complement strand
AACAACTCATCGAGAAGATCGAAACCTTCACCGAGCACTACAACGCGAGCGCCAACCCTTTCCAGTGGACCGCGACACCCGAGTCGATCCTTCAGAAGATCGAACGATTATGTAAATCTATTTCCGGGACGAGACACTAGTGGGTTGTTCCCGAAACTGATGTCGGAACCTCTCACTGCGAAGGTGCCGAACAAATCCACACCGGGCTGAAGGGAGACCAATTCCCCTGCCGTCTTCACGATCGGGTTCTGTTCCAAGTCCTCTAGAAACACCATATATGTGGTAGAAGTCCGATCGGGATCCACCGCCGGCGCCCGCCACCGCTCCGCCTGCACCACGAATCTTTCGAGCTCAATCGCCTGCTCCCTCAACTCGAAATTGGCGTTCGTGGTCTGATCTGCTTTCACCCTGACCTCGATGATCCGCACGGCCTCATATCCAATCATCGAGGCCGTGACCGTGCGGCGTCCCGGTGGAACGCCCAGGATGAAGTAGATGCCCTGACTATCCGCGTGGGCCCCCAGTTCTGAGTCTTCCACGACGACAGTCGTCCCCGGCAGCGGCCTCCCTTCCGCATCCGTCACCGTCCCGGTGATCTTGCCCGTGGTGCCGGCGGAGGCGGGCGCATGGATCAGCAAGACGGTTGCCAGTATCCAGGAGACGATCGATAGGTTTCGCATTGAAGCCTCGCTATTGGAGCATTCCCACCGTCGCGGCGGTGAGACAGCCGCTTCGGCGGGCAAGCAGCTGTCAGCTATCAGCGGTCAGCAGAATCAGAAGCTTCCAGATGCAGCGGCTGAGTTGGGGACGTCTGGACGGTGCCGCGACCTAACCCCCTGACCCCCTTCCCTGCGAGGGAAGGGGGATGCTCCGCGCAACCGAACGGTCATTGCCAGCAGGTCTCCCCTCTCCCTCCTGCGGAGCCTGCCCCGGCAGGTCGTGAGCCGGGGGGGCTGGGGGAGGGGTCCCGCCCCCACGCTCTACTCCACACGCAACACCACCACCGTAATATCATCCACCTGCGTCCGCCCGCCCATGAAGTCCACCACATCGGCCACGATGTCGTTCCGGATCGCGTCCGCCGACGCACCCTTCCGCGCCCGGTCGCGAATCAGCTCCGCCAGGCGCTCCTGCCCGTAGAACTCGTCGGCGGTATCTCGCGCCTCCTCCACCCCGTCGGACGTGAAGACCACGATGTCTCCCTGCTGCAGGTCCACCGTCGTGCTCTGGATGCTGGCGACGCTCTCGAGGTCGAGGGGCATGCCGAGGGGATAGCCGGTCACCTGGAGCGGCCGAACCTCGCCGTTCGCCCCGGAATAGTGGAAGACCTCCGGGTTCGCCGCGCTCGCGATCGTGAGCGATCGCTTCTCCACGTCCAGGATGCCGATCCCGCACGTGACGAACATCTCAACGGGCGTCCGGGTCTTGAGCGAACGGTCGAGCCCCTTCAGGATCTCGGCCGCCGCGCTCCGGTCCTGCGCTTCGTATCGCAGCATCTCGCTGAAGCGCATGGCCACGGTAGCCGCCTGCATCCCCTTGCCCGACACGTCCGCGATCACGATCCCAAGGCTGGAACCGTTCCCATTCAGTTCCTCGAGGAAGTCGTAGAAGTCACCCCCCACGTGCCGCGACGGAATGCAGATGCCCGACAACTCCATCCCCTCCACCTCAGGCGGCGCCTTGGGCAGGAGGCCCATCTGCATGTCGTGCGCCTCCTGGAGATCCCGCTGCATATCGTTGATCAGCTGATCCTTCGCCTCGGCAAGCTCCTGCTGCAGCCGCTGGTTCTCCTGCCGCAGCTGCGACTGCTCCAGCGCCCGCCGCACCTTCCGCTCCACGTCCTCGAGCTGGAACGGCTTCTGCAGGAAATCGAACGCCCCTTCCTGCATGGCCTGGACCGCCGTTTGCACGGTTCCGTGAGCCGTGATCATCATCACCGTCACGTCCAGCTCGCGCGAAGCGATCTCGCCCAGCACCCCGAACCCGTCCATCCGGGGCATCAGGATGTCCAGCAGGACCAGGTCGGGCTTGTCGGCCTCGATCCGCGCGATGCCCTCCAACCCGTCAGACGCCGTGATCACATCATAGGACAGGAACTCGAGCCGATCCCTCAGCACCTCCTGGATGTCGGGGTCGTCGTCGACGATCAGGATCTTTCCGTTGGACATGTCCGGCACCCCTTGTCATTACCGCGGGTCAGCTGCTCGGTCATTTTGGGTCTCGGTCGTCACACTGTATCCCATCTGTGGCCCAATCGAGGTACAGATATGCAATGGCTGTACCACTGTGAGGCTACCAGGCTAGAATTCTGCAATATGCCGCACCACAGACAGTTAGTCCATCCGAATCGACACCGCCCGTCCACCGTATTGGCCCCATCGCGTATCTGATCGGATACAGTGTTATCCGATCGGATACACCTGCTCACTGAGGTTTCCCCTACGTGACTGAGGTGCAGATGCGGCACGGGGTTCATGTGCCTCGGAGGCAGGCCCGGGCGGCTCTGCACTGAGGTCGGGTGCCCACACGCCCTTCCATCCAGGCGCCCGGAAACACGGGCGCATGGATGGAAGACGGCCCCCGTAGCAGGACCTGAGCGACGGAGACATCGCCACATAAAGGCATCCCCACCATCGCTTTCCGGGTTGCCTCGTGTGCGTTGACGTGCTACATTGGAGGGCCTCTTCGTGGGGCCCACCCAGCTTGACTGGCCCACGGATTGGGGCATCAGGCCCTGCGCTCGATCCCCCCGGTCGCAGTGCTTCACGGCCAACGCGCGACACTGCGACCACCCCCCGTTACGAACGGGGGGAGGCTTGCTTACGTATTCGACTGAGCAATCAGTTTCGCGTAGCTAACGAATCGGTCTTTCCATGGCCTCATTCCTTGGCATCGCCACAACCCCGGACTCCTGGGTCACCCTCAGGGAGGATGTCGAGGGCGATCCCCCGGGCTACGAGCGGATCCTCGATGAGGCCTCGAGCGCCGGATACGACGGCATCGAGCTGGGCGACTACGGCCTCATGCCCGTCGAGCCCGAGGTGTTGCGCGATGTGCTCTCCGAGATGGGGCTGGCCCTCGCGGGCGCCTTCCTGCCCGTGCCGATCGCCGACCCCGATGCCCGGGTCGACGGCACCGAGGAGGCGATCCGGGTGGCACAGCTCCTCGCGGATGCGGCAGATGAATCGCCCCTGCTCATCCTTGCCGACGAGTACGGAAAGGACACGGTCCGATCGGCCAGCGCCGGACGGGTCGAGCTGGGGCAGGGCTACTCGATGCAGGAATGGCAGGTCGCGGCCCACACGGCCAACCAGCTCGCCCTGTCGGTCTTGAACGAGACAGGAATCCGGACCGCCTTCCACCCCCATTGCGCGAGCCACATCGAGACCGCCGAGGAGCTCGAGATCCTGATGGATGTGACCCATCCTCAGATCCTCGGGCTCTGCGTGGACACCGGCCACTACGCCTACGCGGGGGGCGACCCATTGCAGGTGCTTCGGCGCTACGCCGACCGCGTCTGGCACGTCCACCTCAAGGGATACAACGCCGCTGTCACAGCCGAAGCCAGGGACCGCGGCCTGGACTACGTCGAAGCGGTGGGCGAGGGAATCTTCTGCGAGCTCGAGCAGAGCGCCTTCGATTCCGCCAGCCTGATCACCGAGCTCGAGGCCCTGGAGTACTCCGGCTGGCTCGTCGTCGAGCAGGATGCGTCGCGCGAGGGTTCCACCTTCGAGATCGCTGAGCGCAACCGCGCGTTCTTGAGGGATCTCGAAATCTAGACCACCGACGACAGACCACGGACCACGGTTGTCCCCTTTCGCGTCTGCAGCCTGCCCCGGATGGAATGACAGTAACACTCAGGTAGTGGATTGGCCTCATCCGGGACGCATTTCGTAGTTCCGGGTTCGGGTCCGGGATCCATAGCCACGGCATCTCGTGCAAACGGCCGGCTACGTGCGCGATCCCACTCCGTGTTCATCTGTGCCTGCCCACCGTAGCCCGTTGGGCGGAGGTGGGTCCATCTGTGGTTCCGCCTTGTTTCCACGGTAGCCCTATGACCATCCGCTTCACCATGCTCGGCAGCGGCGCCGTTCGCGACAACCCCCGTCGCGCCGGGCCTTCCCAGATCCTGCAGGTGGCCGACCAGACCCTCATGTTCGATTGCGGTCGATCGGCCGCCACGAGCCTGGCCGTCGCCGGCGGGGCGTGCGAAGACATCGACCGGCTCTTCCTCACCCACCTGCACTTCGACCACGTGGTGGACCTGCCATACATCGCCTTCACCGGTTGGGTCAAGGGCAGGAAGGCTCGGCTTGGCATCCACGGGCCGGTCGGAACCGCCGACTTCGTGACGCGCATCATCCGTCCGCCGTTCGAGCAGGACATCGAGAGCCGCGTCGGCCACGGTAAGGACCTCGAGTCGCTCGACCCGGAGGTCTTTGAAGTCGATGGCGAGGGCGAGTTCCTCGTGAACAACGGCTATCGCGTCTCGGCCGCGCGTGTCGATCACGCCGGCATGCCCGCGCTCGTCTACCGTGTTGACGCCGGGGGCCATCGCGTCGTCATCACCGGAGACGGCAAGCCCGATGAGCGCTTTATCGACTTCTGCAGGGGTGCGGACCTTCTCGCCGTCGAGTGCTCCGGCACCCCCGAGTTCCTGGCCACGCAGCCCTGGGGCCACTGGCACCTCCGGCCCGCCGACATCGCCCGGATCGCGTCGGAGGCCGACGTCAAGCGCGTGATGATCAAGCACCTGGTGATCGAGGACATCACCGGAGACCGCACAGCGCCCTATCGGATGGCGGAGCAGATCCGCGAAGGCTACAGCGGCGAGGTCCTCGTCGCCGAGGATGGGATGGTCGTTGACATCTCCTGAATGGCAGCCACCTGGGAGCACGATGAAATGAACGAAGGTCCGGATATCAGGGTCGAACGCTGGGGCATCTTCGAAAAAGCGGTCAGCATGCCGGAATCCTCAGGGGCGGGCAATTCCGCCGACGTGGATCTGACCGCCACATTCCGGCTTCGGAACCGCGAGGTGCACGCCGACGGGTTCTACGACGGGGACGGGACCTTCAAGGTCCGATTCATGCCCGATGAGATCGGGAGCTGGAGCTACACGACCCACTGTGACGCGGATCCGTTGGGCGGTCAGGAAGGCAGCTTCGAATGCGTCCCTCCCTCGAAGGGCAACCACGGTCCCGTGCGCGTGGCCGGCACTTTCCATTTCCAGTACGAAGACGGAACCCCCTACGTCCCCGTGGGCACGACCTGCTATGCCTGGAACCACCAGGGGGACGCGCTGGAAGAAACAACGCTGGCCACGCTGAGGGACGGACCCTTCAACAAGCTTCGGATGTGCGTGTTCCCGAAGCACTACAGGTACAACGAGAACGAGCCCGATCTGCACATTTTCGAGGCGAACGCCGAGGGCAGTCTGGACTTCACCCGTCCCAATCCGGCCTGCTTCCGGCACCTTGAAGCCCTGATCGCTCAGCTCCGCGACCTCGGGATCGAGGCCGACCTGATCCTGTTCCATCCCTACGACCGGTGGGGCTATGCCTCGATGGGCGCCGAGGCCGACGACCGCTACCTCCGCTATGTGGTCGCCCGTCTCGCTGCCTACCGGAATGTCTGGTGGTCCTTCGCCAACGAGTTCGACCTGATGAAGTCGAAGGAGTTGACCGACTGGGACCGGTTCTTCCGGATCGTGCAGGAGCGCGATCCCTCCCAGCACCTCAGGTCGATCCACAACTGCCGCGAGTTCTACGACCACGGCAAGCCGTGGGTCACCCACGCCAGCGTCCAGTCCTCCCACCTGTCCAAGGTGGACGAGTGGCGCAGTCTCTACAGGAAACCGGTCGTCGTCGACGAGTGCTGCTACGAGGGCACCATACCCCAGAACTGGGGCAATATCACCGCCCAGGAGATGGTGAGCCGCTTCTGGGAGGGCACCTGCAGGGGGGGCTACGTCGGACACGGGGAGACCTACGTCCACCCGGACGACATCCTGTGGTGGAGCAAGGGAGGCACGCTGCACGGGGAGAGCCCGGCTCGCATCCGCTTCCTTCGAGACACCCTGGAGAGCGGACCCGCAGAGGGACTCACGCCGCTCCGACTGGTCGGCACGTGCGCCGGCAAGGCGGGCGAGTACTATCTGGCCTACTTCGGCGGCTTCCGGCAGCCCTCGCGCTGCGCATTCACGCTGCCCGAGGGGGCGGCGTTCCGGATCGAGGTCATCGACGTCTGGGAGATGACCGTTCAAGCGCTCGACGGCACCTTTTCTGGTGAGGTCGATGTTCCGCTTCTGGGGAAGCCCTACACGGTGTTGAGGATCACGAAGGCGTGACCAGTGCTGTCGCGCTGAACGTTCGCCATTGAGGATCGAGATTGCCGAGCCCTGACCTGGCGGTCAGGGCTCGCAATGACAACCATACGCGTAGTCGCTGTTCCAGAGGAAACGAATGGGAATCCTAGAGCGAGAAGCGGGAGTGAAGATGAACGACGGCGTGCATCTGGATGCATCCGTCTGCATGCCCGAAGGCACCGCGCCCGAGGGAGGATGGCCGAGCGTCCTGCTCGTGCACGGCCACGGCGATGCCGGAAACAAGACTTCGACCCTGGGAGGGGGACGCCGCCTCGCAGAGCGCGGCTATCTGACCGTCTGCTACAGCGTGCGCGGCCAGGGCGCCTCGGAGGGTCTTTCGTTCCACATGGGTCCCCGGGAGGTCTACGATCTCCAGGACATGATCCACTGGACCCTGCGCGTGCATCCGGTCCATCCCAAGAAGCTGGGCGTCGTAGGCAGCTCGCAGGGCGGCTGGCACGCGCACATGGCCGCAATCCACCATCCCGATGTCGCCACCGTCGTGCCGCAGAACATCTTCACACGGTTCGACGAGTTCGCCGTGCACAACGGCTGCCTCACCAAGTGGTTCTTCACCCGAACCATGCGGCGGCGTATCGTCACCGCCGGATTCCAGGACCTCATGCGTCAGTGGGCACTGTCTGGCGACTGGGACCTCGTCACCGAGTGGCTGCGCCCTCGCTCCCCGATGGTCTTCGTCGAGCGCATCCGGTGTCCCGTCTTCATCGTCCACGGATGGCACGACGTGGGCATGCCGCCCAACGAGGTCGTCGAGATGTACGACCGGCTTCGCGTCCCCAAGAAGCTGTACATGGGCGGGGGTGGCCACGACGGTCAGGACGATCCCGAGGCGGGCAAGCTGCGCCAGGACTTGATCGACCGGTGGCTGGACCACTGGCTCAAGGGCGAGCAGAATGGGATCATGGATGAGCCGCCAGTCACCTATACCCGGAGACCGGGCTGGGACCACGCGCACGTCGAATCGCTGCCGCCCCCGGGAGCGGGCCGTCGCACGCTCTATCTCGAGCTTGGCGGCAAGCTCGCCGATGACCCACCCTCGCAGCCGGCGACGCACGCCAACGTGAGCAACCGGCCGCTGGACGCGGACTACAACCTACGCTCGGCGCTGGCCGACGACATGGACGGCGTGCCCTTCGCCCTTGCGCGCGAGGTCACGAGCTTCGACGCGGAGCCATTGGATGAGCCGGTCGAGATCGCTGGCGCGCCCCTCGTTCGGATCTTCATGATGCCCAACCGTCCCACCTTCCAGGTGCACGCGGAGCTGTTCGATCTGGCACCCGACGGAAACGAGACGCTGATCACGCGCGGTCAGCACGGCACGCGCTCGGCGGCACCGGGCCGGCACCTCACGGTCGAGTTCGAGCTGCGCACCATCGGCTATCTCCTCGAGGCCGGGCACACGCTCCGCCTGTCGGTCAGCAACTACGACACGACGTATGCGTTCCCCTACTTCGAGCCCTTCTGCGCGCGCCTCTACCACGACAACCGGCATCCCTCGGCGGTTGAGATACCGGTTGTGGGCTAGCTGTGTCCTTTCGGCTTCCTAACCTGTGCGGTGCGCCGTGGCAATGGGAGCCCCGAAGGGGCGCTTAGCTCGCCGAAGCTTCAGCGAAGGCGGGACAGTCGTTAGCCCGGGGCGTAAGCCCCAGGATCACGCGCGCGAACAAGCAATCGAGCCCTGGAAGGGCGACAGAATAGCGCGAACCCTAGCGTCCAGATGGAGGTAGTCCAATGACCATCGTCGACGGACATGTGCACGTGGGACTCACCAAATACGTCGTCGTAGAGGTCCTGGTCGCGCAGATGGACGCCGCGGGGATCGACAAGGCCCTGCTCGTCCAATACGGCGGCTGCCACAACAACGCCTACCTCAGGGAGTGCATGGACCGCTATCCGGGCCGGTTCGCCTCTCTCGGGGCTGTCAACTACGCGGCGTCGGACGCGCCCGACCGGATCAGAGAGGAGGTCAGAGACCACGACCTGGCGGGGCTACGCATCTCCGCGGCCGTTGACAACGAAGCCATCTGGGAGACCGTCGGTGACCTGGGCATCATGGCCAGCCTCACCGGTGGGATGGAGCGGATGACCGATCCGCGGGTCGAGGACTACATACAGCGATTCCCCGACTCGACGTTCCGGATCGAGCATATGGGCTGGTTCCCCAACCTGGACGGGACGCCCGACGATGCCGACTATGCGCGGCTGATGGAGTTCGCCGCCTATCCCAACGTCGTCTTCATGCTCTCGGGCTTCTACGCCTACGGCAAGGGCTACCCGCACGATGAGGTCATCCCCTTCGTCGAGCGCGCGCTGGAGTGCTTTGGCCCCCAACGGATGATCTGGGGCAGCGACTTCCCCCGCGTGACCACGGACGAAACGTGCGAGATGACCCTTGAGATGCCCCGCCGGTGGGATTTCCTTTCGGAAGACGACCTGGCGTGGATCCTGGGCAAGAGCGCCCTGAGCGTGCTCGAATTCTGACCACGGACGACCGACCACGGACCACGGCAGCGCTTTCCTGTCGTCCGTCGTCTGTGGTCCGTCGTCGGGTCTTGAGTCATTTTCATCAGAAAGGTCCTCCCATGCGGTACAGCCGTCTCTTCACCCAGACACTCCGTGAGCTGCCCGCCGATGCCGAGCTCGTCAGCCAT
>JASLMQ010000873.1 GCA_030746455.1 Candidatus Latescibacterota bacterium | reverse complement strand
CCTAGGACACCAGACTCTCACTCTGGAGACGGGGGTTCGACTCCCCTCGGGGTCACCAAACTTATGTAATACTCGAGGAGCCCGGCTGGGTTGAAGACCAGTTGGGCGTTTCCTTTGGGGGGTATACGGATTGCCTGGATGTGTTCCTGCAGGAGGGATTTGACTTCCCGGGGGGTTGCGTAGGAGAGGGTATGTTTGAGGTTCATCAGTCCTTCCTCGATCTCCTCCGTGCTGATGTCGCCGAGGCCTGCCGGCTCCACTTGCAGAAGCGCTTCGATCTCAGCCCTCAGGCTGTCCCGCCTCAGTTCGCAGGCCCGCAGTTCCTTCACAAGCTCGTCGACTGGACCGGCTGCCCTGATGCCGAGAGTCAGGTTCCGGATCTCCTTTCCGATCTTCTCCAGAGCCTTTCGGGTCTCCTCCACTTGGCCATCCGGCTCGTCCTCCAGGATTAGCGCCCTGGCCTCCTCGAGAATGGCCTCCACGGTCTCCGGTGTAAGCAGCCTTTCCGACACTGCCTCCAGTACCGCCGTCTCGACCGCATCCTGCCTTACGCTCCGCTTGTTCGTGCATACTGCATTCCCACGATTCGCGTGGTACGAGCACCTGTAGTACTTCGTCTTCCCTGACGCTCGCCTGCCTCCTGTCATCACGTAGCTTCCACCGCACTCATCGCACTTCAGCAGCCCCGTCAGCATGTAGACCGATGTCGCGGCCCGGTACGTGCATTTCCCGTTGCCCAGCGTCACCTGAAACTGGCCCCGCTTCTCCTGCACGGCATCCCATAGTGTCTGGCTGACGATGGCCTCGTGGGCGTTCTCCGTAACGACCCACTCCTCGTTCCCCGTCGCACCTTCTTATTCCGCCGGTTGCGGTTCCACACCCGCTTCCCAAGATAGGTCTCGTTCAGCAGCACATTCCTGATCCCCGAAGTATCCCACGTACTACCTGATGGCGACTGCACTCCTTCGGCATTCAGCTCCTCAGCAATACGCTTGTAGCCCGGCGCCTGGGCATATGCTTCGAAGATGCGCCGCACAACCCGCGCCTCATCCTCGACGACCTCAAACGTAACGTATTCGACGGCCACGCCGTGCTTGTCCCTCTTGCCTTCAGGATCAGGGACCCGCTTCAGGCGGTACCCATATGGGGCTCTCCCGCCGCCGTGGAACCCCTTCTGGGTCACCTGGCGCTGCCCCTCGAAGGCGTATTCCCCGATCTGAATGCTGTCGAACTCATCCTTCCACTCATAGATGCGCTCAATCAGTGTGCCCATATGGCCGTCGGGAACGGGCTGGGAGACGAACTTCACGTCCACGCCCTGTCGGCGGAGGCCGATCTTGTTGAAGATCGCCTCGTCCTGGTTTCGGCCGAAACGAGATGTGGACCAGGCCACGACCACGTCGAACGGAGTGTCCGAGCGCTTGGCCAGAGCGATCATCCGGTTGAACTCGTCGCGGCCCAAGGTCGAAGTGCCAGACCGCGCCTCATCAACGAAGATGCTCTCTTCAGGCAGAACCAGGCCTTGAGCTTCGATGTACTCCCGGCAACGCTGCAACTGGTACTCGATGCTCTCGCCACCCGTCTGCTCCTGGGAACTGTAGCGTGCGTAGATAGCTGCTCGTGTCGTTCTCATCGTCTTCTCCACCTCGCTCTGCTGGCCTTCCGGTGACGCTCTGACAGCTGCCATCTCTCGAATCCCTCATTCGCCTTCACAGCAAAGCGCTTCCCGACACGCACGGTATCGATCTCCCCGCGCTTGATAGCCCGGATAATCACCTGGCGTGAGGTCCCCTTGAGTGCGGCGGCTTCATCAGTGGACAGTAGGTTCATGGCTAGCCCCTCGAGATGCTGTAATATATATGAATTACATTTGTAATGCAAATGCATTTGCTATTGACCGATTCAGCAGTGAGCCAAGCTGGATCTCTACCGCCAGGGTACTTTGCTGTTGACCAACACCAGGGCGTTCACGATCTTGCATGGCAATTCTGGGCAGGATCATCCTCGTGTTGCCCTGCGGGCCGGGAAGGCGTGACCATGGGTTTCAGAGGGACTGCGAGTCCCATTGGGACGCAGGGCCTGCACCTCGGGGGTGCCGGCCCTGTGCTATTGCTTGATGAGGGGCGGGCCCTGGTTCTCTCTTGCTAAGGCGACCCACAGCCAAAGTGACGTCTGGAATTCGAGTACCGAGCAATTGGACGCGCGGAATGCGAAGAGCCTGACTACCGCCAAATGCAACTAGGGCTATGGACGGGTGAGAGTGGATCACAGACCATCACAAGAGGCCGGAGAAGAGCTTCGGTTTGTCGATCTGTGTGCAGGATTGGGGGGCTTCCATCTCGCACTCAGCAGATCGACCCAGAGCGCGGATAGGCGCAGGAGCCGCCTCACTCCGAAGAAGTGGACCTTCCGATGTGTGATGGCTGCTGACATCCAGCCAGAACTCAGGGAGATATATGTAAGGAACTTCCCAGAAATCGAGACCGTATACCGGTGGCTCTTTCCGCCTGAGCGGTGCGCAGAGACCAAGGGCCCAGCCGGTCACGCCGTTCACGATGGCCAGCATCTTCTCGTCCTCATACCACGGCATCACGCACATGGTCGCGCAGTTCTTGAAGATGCTCCACAGGCTGGTGTGCACGTGGTCCGCGCCGGTTGGAGACATCGCGTAACTCATGCTCAGCTCCGTGCTCCTGGCCCGCGGGTCGTGCATCGGCACCTCCTGTCCCTTGGTGTGCACGGCGAATGCCTCGGATCCCTGCCCGACTTTCTCCGACATCCGCTTGCACCCCTCGGCCACGAAGTCCCCGAAGCCCTCACGCCGCGCGATCTTCTCCAGCAGCGTCACCATCATGTCCCCGTCGCCCCAGCGCAACTCCAGCCCGCCCGTGTCTTCCTTGCCGATCAACCCCTTCTCGTAGCACTCCATAGCGAACGCGATCGATACCCCTCCTGAGATCGTGTCGATCCCGTAGGCGTTGCAGAGCTCGTGACCCTTGCTCACGGCCACCGCATCGTCCACACCGCAGCACGAGCCCAACGCGGCCAACGTCTCGTATTCCGGCCCGCCATAGATCTTGTCGACCTTGTAGGGTTGTTCGGCCTGCACTACCTTCTTGCAGCGGACCGGGCACGCGTAGCACCCCTCCATGGGAACGCCCAGCTGCTCCAGCACGGTCTCGGCGGAGATGTTATCTGCACCCTCGAACACCCCGTCGCGAAAGTTGTGGGTGGGCAGACCGCCCTTGTCGCTGGAGCCCTGCAGATCGCGACCCGTGCCGTATTTCGCCAGGCCCTCGTTGAGCTCCATGTAGTTCTCGCCGAACCACTTGGCCACCTCGGCCACGGCCTCGCGATCGGCCATC
>JASLMQ010000872.1 GCA_030746455.1 Candidatus Latescibacterota bacterium | reverse complement strand
CATCGCCACGTTGAGGATCGCGCCGGCCCCCACGATGGCTGGCAGGATGCGGCTTCGTCCTTCCACGTAGACGCCGGCCGTCATGATGACGTAGAACCCGTTGCATAGGTAGGCCAACGCCACCAACGCGATCACGTCCTGCCCGGGAAGGTAGGCCGGCGCCCGGTCCCAGGCAACCAGGAGGATGAGCTCGCGCGGGAAAGAAGCGAGGCCCAGCACCAGGAATCCCCCGATTGCCGCGTAGTAGGTCGTCACGCGCGCGCAAACCTGTTTCGCCTCGCCCACGTCTGGAACCGACAGCACGGCCGGTGCCCAGGCTGCTCGAAGGGCCCGAACGACCAGCAGCATGGGCAATGCGAACTTGTACGAGATCCCGTAGACGCCTGTGGCGTCCAGCCCCAGGAACACCCGCACCATGAAGCGGTCGGACAGCTCGATAACCAGAAGCGCCAGCGCCGAGGGCACGAAAGGCAGGCCGAATCGAAGGAACTCACGGACGGCCCGAGGCGCGTACTCGATCCGGAGGCTCGCCAGCCCGAAGGGAAGGAGTGCCGCCACCGCGAAGGCGGAGCTGACGACATTGCTCCAGAATACGCCCCGCACGCCGTAGCCCAGGCCCGCGATAAGATAGATGGTGAGCCCGATCTGGATCGTGTGCTGGACCAGCCGGACACCGGCGTAGAGAGAAGAACGCTTGCGTGCCCTGCACAGCGTGAACAGCGGCTCGCCGATGGCGTCCAGGAAGATGATGGCCGCGATCAGGCCGAAGAGGTCCGCCCACTGCGTCTTCCCACCTGAGGCGAAAAGGAGAGAAGCCAGCGGGGACGCTGCGAACCACACTCCCCCCGCCAGAAGAAGCGCGATGCCGGAGATCGTCCAGAAGGCTGAAGAGAAGCGCCTTCGCAGGACGACCGGGTCTTCCTCGGCGGACAGGTGTCGGATGAGGGCCTGGTTGATCCCCAGCGAGTAGAAAACCGTGCTGAAGGCGATGAACGCGAAGGCCAAATCGCGAACACCGTTTTCCTCCGGCGAAAGGAGCCTGGCGTACACGGGAAGCAGGGCCGCGGAGATGATGACCCTCAGGAAGTCGCCGACTCCATAGACCGCCGTGTGTCTGGCCAGAGATTTTATTCGATCGAAGAGCATGGTGTATGCGGCGTACTGGTGACCTGGAGGTAGAGACCCCCATCCGGGATACGTCATGGGTGCCGTAGACCACGGACCACCGACGACAGACCACGGTGAACCGGCGCACAACGCCTTGCCGTCGTCTGTGGTCAGTCGTCCGTCGTCCGCTCTATAGCAGCGACACCGGATCTACATCCACGTCCAGAAAGACCCCTCCGCGACGTCCTCGCGACCCGCTACCGAACTGCTCCAACGCCTGTCGGGCCAGGGCGTTCAGCTTGGAGGGTGAGATCGTCTTGAGGACCACCTGCCAGCGGTAGCTGCCACGAATGCGCGAGAGCGGGGCGGCCACAGGACCCATCACATCCACACCGGGGAGCGCTTGACCTCGAAGGAATTCGGCACATCCCCCGGCGGTCCTGGCGACCGCTCCCTCGTCTCGACCTCGGAACAGCAGCAGCGCCATCCGCCCGAAGGGAGGGTACCCGACGCTGTTTCGGTTCTCCAGTTCGTCTTCGGCGAACCTCAGGAAGTCATGGTCTTGCGCGCACTGCACGGCCACGCCATCGGGGAGATAGGTCTGGATCACGACTTCGCCGGGGGTCTCCCCCCTGCCGGCTCGCCCGCTCACCTGGGTGAGAAGCTGAAACGTCCGCTCTCCCGATCGGAAATCGGGCAGGTGGATGCTCGTGTCGGCCGAGATCACCCCGACAAGGGTCACACCCGGGAAGTCCAGGCCCTTGGCCACCATCTGTGTCCCCAGTAGAACATCCGCTTCCCCCCTGCCAAAGGACTTGAGGATGCGGTCGTGTGCCCCCTTCTTGCGGGTGGAATCCACGTCCATCCGAAGCACGCGTGCTTCGGGAAACTGGGTCTCGAGGGCCTCCTCCACCCGCTGGGTGCCAACCCCGGACAGCTTGAGCTGAGGGCCTCCGCAGGCGGTGCAGGCCGTGGGCGCGGGGATGTTCCGCGCGCAGTAGTGGCACACCATCCGACGACCCTTGGCGTGATAGGTAAGGGTCACCTTGCAGTTGGTGCACTCCACAACGGCGCCGCAGTCCGTGCACTGGATGAAGGGGGCGTAGCCCCTTCGGTTCTGCAGCAGGATGATCCGCTCGCCCTTGCGGAGACGGTCTGAAATCCGTTCCCTGAGCGCTTTCGAGAAAATTCCGCCCGATTCCGACTTCATGTCGACCAGCACGACCGCCGGAAGGGACCGGGCGTCTACACGCTCGGCCAGGCTCAGCAGATCGAACTTCCCCGTTCCCGCATTGTGATACGATTCCAGTGAAGGCGTGGCCGATCCCAGCACCGCCGGGATGCCTTCCATCTTCGCCCGAACGATTGCCACGTCGCGCGCGTTGTACCGCGGGGCCGGATCCCCCTGCTTGTAGGAACCGTCGTGCTCCTCATCGACCACGATCAGCCCCAGCCGCTCCACCGGCGCGAAGACCGCCGACCGGGCCCCGATCACGATCGGCCGTTTCCCCTCCCGGACCTCGCGCCAGGCATCGTAGCGCTCCCCCTCGGATAGCGCGCTGTGAAGCACGGCCACCTGATCACCGAAGTGGGCCCGGAACCGGCCGGCCGTCTGGGGCGTCAGGGAGATCTCGGGGATCAGCACGATCGCCCCCCGTCCGTTCTCCAGGGCACGGCTGACCGCGCGGATGTAGAGCAGGGTCTTGCCGCTGCCGGTCACGCCGTGCAGCAGAAGGACACGAAACGCGTTAGACCTCAGGCTGTCGTACAGCGAGACCAGCGCCCGCTCCTGGTGCCGGGTTGGGGTCAGCGCCTCCGGGGATTCGTCCTCCACATTCGCGTATGGATCGCGACGGATCTCCTGCGATCCGAATCGAACAAGCCCCCGTTCGGACAACGCCCTCAGAATGCCGGATGCGATGCCCGACGCCCGGAGCTCGCCCACGGACAGACGTCCTCCCGACTCGGAGAGACGTCGGATGCACTCGGCCTGCTTCGGCGCTCGTCGCGCAAGATCCGGCAACCCCAGCTCCATCCAGCGGGGATCGCCGGGCACGAGTTCCACCGTCCGCTCCTGCTTGGGCCTGACCCTGGGGTCCACCATCTCCTGATGGGTCGTCACCCGGCCGCTGCGCACCAGTCCGTGCACCGCTCCGCGGAGACCCCTCCGGCCGATCCGCTTCTCGAGCTGGCGATAGGTGACCGATCCCGAGCTGCCCAGGAAGGCCAGCACCTCCCGCTGAAGCGGGCCGACGGACCCGTCGGTCTCCGCCGGACGTTCTGTGTCCGCCGGACGTTCTGTGTCCGCCCCCTCCGCCAGGGCCAGGCGCTGTCCGCTGTCGGTGTGGATTCCCGAGGGCAGCGCGGCCTTGAGGACCTCTGGAAGCGTGCACAGGTAGTAGTCCGCCACCCAGCGGCAGAGATCCAGCATGCCGGCGGAGACTACCGGGTAGGCATCCAGCAGGATCCCGATGGCCTTCACGCCTTCGATATCACACTGCGCCCTGAACCCCACCACGATACCGGTCGTCCACCGCACGCCCAGGGGTACGAGCACACGGCTGCCCAGCTCGATCGAGCTCCTGAGATCCTCGGGAACATGATAGGTCATCTCCCGGTCGACAGGCACACCGATCGGGACGATCTCTGCGTAGGGATGCGGCATGGGGTCTAGGGGCCCGTCTCAGCAGTCGAGGAAGTGGTGGACTCCACTTCCTCGACCCAGATGCTGGAGCGCGAGACGAACAGCCGGAGCTTTCGGCCAGGTTGGCACTGGGGATCGACGGGGTGTCCCTGCAGGGCAAGGGTAACGGCGGAGGCCTCGGCGATCTCCAGGTAAAACCGGCTGCGCGCAGTCCACCTGTGCTCGCTTTCGCGCTCGAGTACTTCGTCGAACACGCGCTGCCCGTCGGCCGACACCGCGACGCGCGCGGCCTGGATCGCCTGGGCCGTCAGAACCAGCACGGTGTCGCGCCTCTGCAGGGGAATGGCGGGTGACAGGGAGTAGGCCGAAACGACCCGCTCCCGGATCAACGCGGGCCTCTCGATCGGCTCTTCTCCAGTTCCAGCTTGTGGAGCATCGGCGTCCTGTGCCACCTCAGGAGAGGGTGCCGCTTCTGTGGTGGGGACCGGAGAGGGCGCCTCGGTCGGTTCCGGTGCGGCATCCTCAACGGCCGGGGTCGTCTGGATGACAACTTCCTGCCGCACCGGTGCAGCCGTGCCGGCTGCCTCCTCTACCGCAGGCTGGGTTTCCTCGTCCAGGGCTTCATCGCTCTGTGGGACTTCTGCGGCTTCGGGCCGGGCAGCTTCCGCGTCCCCGGGGTCCGCCGGTTCGGCGTCTCCGGCCGTTGGGGCCCCCTCGGTCTCGGACTCTGTATCCACCTCCGGGTCGCCCGTCCCTTCTGAATCCGGCGCCGTGATGTCGGCGGTATCCGCCGACGCCGATTCGGCTGGGGCCTCCGGAGCACCGGCCGGGGCCGGAAGGCCGCGGGATGCGAGACGACCCGACGCATCATCGGCCGAACGTCTTGTGTCCGCCGGCCGTTGTGTGTCCACCGGACGTCTCCTGTCCGCCGGACGGCTCCTCTCCGTCAGTACCAAGGGAGCTCGCTCCTGCTCCTCCACATCGCTCATGAGGAACCACACGGCACTCATCACCGCGGCCACACCGAAAACGGCGGCGATCACCGACCCCATCGAAGGTCCGCCGGCTGATCTCTGGCGTTCCGATGCCATCTGTCTGTCCGGCGGGCTCTGCCGAGAGGCCGGCCCCGCAACCGACTTGGGCGAACCCACGCCGCGTTCGAAGCGTTGCACGATCTCCGTGGGGTCCAGCCCGAGTTCCTGAGCGTACTTCCTCACGAACAGGCGGGCATAGGCCTCCGGCAGGATCTGGAAGCTCCCCGATTCCATCGCCTCGAGAAGATCCGGGTTGATACGAATACGCTGGTACACGTCCTCCAGCGAGAGCCCGAGCGCTTCCCGTTGGTTCTTCAGTTCGAGGCCGAGTTCGTCCATCATGCGTCCTCGGGTCCGCGGGCCGACCGTACACCGGCCCCGTCTGAGGAGATCAGGTCGGGCACCGGCGCGTGGTCTGAGACGAGAGTCCACGGCGATCTTCCCAGTACCCGGCCAACGAGATCCCAGAAACACGCGAGAGGAAGCCCGACAACGTTGTAGAAGCAGCCTTTGACCGACTCGATAAACACCGTGGCCCGGCCCTGCGCCGCGTAGGCCCCCGCCTTGTCCAGCGGCTCCCCCGTCTGCACGTAGCGGCGGATGTCCTCGTCCGAGAGGGGCCGCAGGCTCACCTCCGTCACGGCCACGTCCGACAGACACCGACCGCTCCCGGTGTCGATCAGGGTGAGGCCCGTGAACACCCTGTGGGTCTCCCCGGAAAGCCGCCCCAGCATGCGGGCGGCATCCTCCGCGTCCACCGGCTTCTCTATGATGTCGTCGTCCAGCACCACCACGGTATCGGCCCCCAGGACGAGTTCCTGCCGGTACCTGGGGGCCACAGCGTGGGCCTTCCGCCTTGAGATCTCGATGACATGATCCGTGGGAGAGACGGGATCCGGCAGGGCCTCCGAGGCGCCGCTGGGCACCACCGTGAAGGGCACGCCAAGCATCCGGAGCAGATGTGCCCTTCTGGGCGAAGCCGAGGCCAGAATCAGATTCACGCAACTCCTCGTCCGTGTGGATCCATAGCTTCCGGAGGCGCGCCCCGTGACGGGTGTTACGGGTTCTCGACGAGGAGCGTGACGGGGCCATCGTTCTCGATGTGGACCTGCATGTGGGCCCCGAACACCCCCGTCTTCACCGATAGACCGAGCTCCCGAAGGACCTCGACGAACCGCTCGTAAGTGGCCTCCGCGATATCCGGAGACGCGGCATCGGTGAAGCCCGGGCGCCTGCCCTTGCGGGTGTCGCCGTACAGCGTGAACTGCGAGACCACCATGGCCTCCCCCTGGACATCCAGGAGGGACCGGTTCATCTTGCCGGCATCGTCTTCGAAGATCCTGAGGTTCGCGCACTTCTCTGCAACGAAGCGCAGGGCGCCCTCGTCGTCCGCCTTCCCCACCCCCAGCAGGATCAGCAGGCCCTGCCCGATCTCGGATCGCAGCTCGTCGCCTTCGTACACGGCGGAGCGAAGAACCCGCTGTATGAGCGCCCTCATAGGCAATCCCGATGTGGCTCGTGGCGGCCCCGATCAGGACCGGCAAAATCGGGTAATCGCCTTTAATCTAGTCTATTTAGAGCCCTTGCGCAAGGCAAAACCAGGCCTTCCCGACGGGCCTCCAACGGTGCGTCGGGAGACCTGTGCCAGCGCACACGATGCCCCGACTACAGCCCGTACCGTCCCCGCCCGTGCTCGAACCGGATCTGCGGGATCTGCTTGATATTGATCTTGAAGTAGAACCCGCTGGCGTAGCCCGTCGGGTAGTAGGAGAACCGGGCCTCCCAGCAGTGGAGGTCCCTGTAGATGGACAGGTTCTGCGCCGTCACGTCGCGCGCCATCAGGTCGTAGTTGATCGAGTAGTCCAGCCGCCAGTTGCGTGTGGGATTCAGCCCGCAGCTCACCTTCACCCACTGCCGCTTGGTCGTGGGCCCGAACCGCTTCGAGAGGTCGAAGTAGTGCTGCAGATTCAGGCGCCAGGGCTGAGTCACGTCCTCGAAGTCGCTGTGGAGGTCTCGCTCGAACCCGAAGCCGGGACTGTACCCGCCCGAAGAGTACCCGGAGTACGGGTCCATCCGATCGTCTCCTCCTCCACCGCCCTGAAACCGGAAGCTGGAGGTGACTGTCAGGCCCTGGAGCATGGGCCGGAGCAGGGAGAATCGTCCATCGTCCCTGTACAGCTGGTGGATCATGGACAACCGCACATCCACCCGTCGATCCGGTTTTATCGACGCCGTCGTGCGTAGCGGCTGCCACTTCCGGTCCACGCTTTCGAAGTCGTACCCGCTGGAGGCGTTGAGGGTGGCGAAGGTCGACCGGCGCTCCTCGCCGTCTACCTCGGTCTTGATCTCGAAGGCGTTGGTCAGCGCCATGTTCAGGCTGCGGCGCGGGTCCCCCCAGGCACGGTCACCACCGAATCCGAAGGTTCCTCCCTCCACGGTGGCCGGCTGGCTGTAACGGAAATCCACCCGCGGCTGCAGCCGGTGACGAATCCCTCGGAGCCGGCCGATGTGAGGACGGAAGATGCCATACAGGGTCGTGCCCGTCGATATGCTGGTGACATACGACTCCTGCCGGGTGGGCTGATCCTGGTTGTTGCGCGAGAGGTTCTGGGTGACGAACAGCGAGGGCGTCAGATCCAGCCAGCCGAAGGGTCGGTGCTGGCTGTTGAGGGTGAACCGACCCAGGATCGACAGGTCCTCGAGATTGTCGGCAGGATCCGGGTTCCGGGTGAAGTCGGAATCCAGCTCGCCCGAAAAGCTGTAGTAGATCGACCCGTACCACGGCCGGGCCTCCCTGGCGCCTCGCTCCGAACCGCCGAAGAGGGTTCGCCTGCCCTGCCGAAAGGAGAGTCGCGGGAAGCCGCGGAAGCTGTTCCGCTTCTTCTCAAGGTCGCGGTAGTACGTGAAGTTGGCATCCAGGCTTCGACCCGAGCCGGGCCATCTCTTGTCGATTGAGAAGCTGGACCGGAGCTGTTGGTTCAGGTAGCGGTAGAGGTTGTCGCTGTTCCGGGTATCGAACGTGGCGCTGCTGCTGAAATCGCCGTTGGCTCGCAGGTTGAGAGTCGGACTCAGGCTCTGCTGGTGGCGAAGGTCCAGGCGCCAGTTGCGGGATGTGCTGGTCGAATGGGTGGCATTCTCGAAAGAGAGCCCAAGCGATCCGCTCAGGCGGTTGCGCACCGCGTACACGAATCGGGAGTCGAGCAGGAACCCACCGTGTTCGCGGATCGTGCTGCTGAGCTTGAGATCCCAGTACTCGCTCGGCGCGAAGTAGTACCCCAGGTTCCTGACCGTGATGCCATCCCGGCTGTTGCTGCCGATACCGGGTGTGAGCAGACCCGACTGGCGGTTCGACTTGAGAGGGAAGACGTAGAACGGGACCCAGAAGGTCGGCACGGGCCCGATGCGGAAGGTCACCGAACGGGCGATGGCCTTGTCGTTCTCGACGACCTTCAGGTCTCTGCAGAGGAAGTCGTAGTGAACGTGATCCCTGTCGCATGTGGACATGGAGATCCCTTGGGCGTTGATCTCCCGCTCTTGGTTGACCACAAGGTCTTCACCCCGGTAGTACTTTCGTTCGTGAACAGCACGTCCGCCCCGTACCCGCCCCCGGCCGGTGTCGAGATGGTACACCATCTCGAGCCCCGTGAACCGTTCCTCCCCGCGCGTAAAGCTCGGAACCCCAACGGTCCGCGCCCCGGTGGAGTCAGGCAAGGCAAAGGCCCGGAGGATCTGCGCCTTCCGATCGAACCGGATCTCCCCGGCCTCGAGCTGGATGCCCCGATGCCGGAACGCCGCGTTGCCATGCAAGACGATCCGCCCCGCCGGAACGTCGTACTGGATTCTATCCGCCTGGTATTCGTAGCTGGCCGAGTCACCGGGAGCGGAGACTTCCCGGGTCCCGGGTTGCCCGATCCGCTCGAGATACGAAGGAGTGTCACCCCTTTCGGCCACAGCCCCCGGCCACGGCCCCGCCAAGTCCCCTACAAGCAGGAGCGCGGCAACGGCGCCCATTCTCTTGTACGCCTTCTGGCGAGGGATTTCTTGTTTTTTGTCGAGGATATTCATACCTTTGGTGAAGATCACACGACCCCTGGGGATCCGCGCACCGCTGCACCGGATTCCGAGCGCATCTCCTGTTGTACGACTCTCGGGAGGCACCGATGGATCGTCCCGCTGACCGTCTGAACACCGAGCTCTTCGACGGCCTCTCATCCGGCGATGTCGATCTCCTCTTCGAGCTCGCGGAGCTCAGATCCTATCCCGATTCCGAGCCCATCATCCTCGAAGGGGACCGGGGCCAGGGCATATACATCGTCGCTTCGGGCGAGGCCCGGGTCGAGAAGGCGACCATTGATCAGAAGCAGGTCATGCTGGCCACGCTGAGAGAGGGCGACTGCTTCGGGGAGCTCTCCCTGGTCGACCGGCAGCCGCGCAGCGCAACGGTCCGGGCGATAGGCGAGACCAGCGCCTACGGGTTCGCGCAGGACCGGCTCGATGCCTTCTTCGAGGCCCATCCCGAGATCCACCGGAGGATTCTCGGCAATCTCACCAAGATCACGTCCCAGCGGCTCAGGTGGCTCGACGACGCCCTCGTGCAGAGCGTCTACGACTCGGTCATCCTGCTGGATCGCTCTTGCCAGGTGTTGCTCTGGAAGTCCATCACCGAGGAGAAGCGCCTCCTCGTGGGCACCGTGGCCCCGGACAAGGCGGTGGGTCATGACCTGTTCGAGGCCGTGCCCTTCCTGGGCGAAGGTATCCGGCAGAACATCCTGCACGCGATGGACTCCAACGAGGTGACAGCGCTTCAGCTCGACTACGAGGGACCCGATGGCCGAACGGTCTACGTCGAGGCCACCATTGCCTCCCACACCGAGGAAGGCGGAACCACGGGGGCGGTTCTCGGCCTCGTCGACGTAACCGAGACCAAGACCCTCGAGGTCCAGTTGATCCAGGCGGAGAAGCTGGCAATGGCCGGCCAGATGTCCGCCGAGATCGGCCACGAGCTCAATAACTACCTCACGGTCATATCGGGACACACCGAGCTGCTGCTCTGCGACCCCTCCCTCGAAGACAACGAGCGAGCGCAGAAGAGCCTCCAGGCCGTCTCCGATCAGATCGACAAGATCCAGAACTATACGAGCGGCCTGATGGACCTGGGCATGCTGAGCTCGAAGACCGAAGATGCCGACCTCAACACCCTGGTTCAGAAGCTGATCCAGTTCATCCAGGGCCAGAGCCGGTTCCGTCGGATCGAGTTCGAGCTGGACCTGGATCCGGAGCTTCCCCGGATCCAGATCGATCCGGGCCAGATCCAGCAGGTGCTTCTGAATCTCTACGCCAATGCCGCCGACGCCATGGGCCAGGGAAAGGTCCACACCACCACCCGGTTCAATACCGACACGAAGAAGGTGGTTGCCGAGGTGGAAGACAATGGCCCGGGCATGCCCGAGGAGGTGGTGAACCGGATCTTCGACTTCGGGTACACCACCAAGTCGACCGGTCACGGATTCGGGCTTGCCGTCTGTCGCAGGATCGTCGAGAACCATAGCGGGAACATAGAGGTCGAAAGCCAGCCGGGGAAGGGAACCACCTTTACGCTGGCCTTTTCGGCCTGATCCCGCCCACGCCTCTCTTGCACCCCACAGAGACCCGGAGACAGCCCCCGCAATAGTATAGATCGGAAAAAACTTCCGACTCTCCTGCCGTAACTACGCCTTGCTTTCCTCAGGGGCGCGCGTCGATCTGAATCCCGGATCGAGAGCGCGCCCCTATCTATTTGTTCCTTAGGCGTTTATATCATCCGCCCCATCTCGGATCCCCCTCTGGCACGGGGGTTGCGCCCACGGTTGGACACACCGCGTCTGGTGGTGTCCAACGAATCCGACTTCATGCCCGAAAACGCCTTCAGAAAGGGCTGTTCAGTGATCCTCAGCGTGCCGGTCCTGGTCGCCTCTCTGGCCGTCGGACTCGCCTTTCTCGTCTACATCAGCCTCGCGATCGTGGACCTCTTCGAGGAATACCAACTAAGGGCTAAAGGAAAATAACAGAGTGCCGATATCAACAATAGAACGTCCGGCGAAGCGGAATGTGCAGGTTGGCAGTGGATTTGGGGAGAATGACCCCATGAGCGTTCAAGACCGAAACCTCGCGGTGCTCTACTGGCGGCTCCAGAAGAAGGTGCACACGGACCCCGGAATCCGGAGCTATTTATACGAGCTGACCCGCATTCTGAAGAAGCGCCGGATTCGCCCGACCGCCCTCAACGATGTGGGCCTCGAGCTGGCAATGCAGGACCAGATCTGATCCTCCGAAAATCGATACGTCAGGCGCCGGTCGCGACCGACCGGCGCCTTTCCTTTTGGCTTCCCCCCTCGGCGCGTCCTGCCTCTCCCGGAGCCGATTCGGAAGCCGCTTTTTCCCTTGCGGTGTCTCTGGCAAAGGGTTAATTTACTCCCCCTGCCGGCAGAGAAGACCGAAGATGCGAACGTGGCGGAACTGGTAGACGCGCCAGATTTAGGATCTGGTGGGCTAGCGCTCGTGGGGGTTCGAGTCCCCCCGTTCGCACCAAGAGAATCGCACCATGCGGCTTCCTCGCGGAAGCCGTTTCTATTGGTGTTCTGGTGTGGAGAGAATGCGGCGGGGGAGTCTGCGCACGGGGCACACTGGGGTCGCCGAAACGGGGTGGTAGACGGTTCCTCCCGTCCGGGATCGTGCAGGATCGCGCGGCCAGGGTCTCAGAAGCGGTCTCTTAATCCCCCGAAGGACCGGACTCCTCCGATTCGTCGGGGAGGTCGCGCCCGGCTTCCTGGTCGGCCATCAGCCCGCTGATGTGCGCCAGCTCCCTGTTCGCCTCACGGATGCGCTGGGAGAGAAGCCGAATCAGGTTGCGCGATATCGCCAGCTCCACATCGGGGTTCCTGCGCAGCAGCGAGTCGAGCTGGGGCTTCGAGAGCACGAGAAACGTCGAGGGCTGAGAGGTCACCACCGTGGCCGATCGGGGCTCCCCAGTGAAGATCCCCATCTCCCCCACGGGCGCTATGGGGTCGATGCGCGCGATCTGTATGTCTTCCTCGGTGCGTATGGAGAGCTGCCCGGAGAGCAGGATGAACAGCTCGTCGCTCCGGCCGCCGTGCTGGCACAGAACCTGGTGGGCCTCCACCGACCGTCGCTCGCAGGCCTTCAGGAGGGCCATGCCCTGGCTGGGGTTCAGGTTGTTGAAGAGGGGTATCCGCTTGAGCGCGGCAACGATGTTCGCTAGCTCGCCTTGCATGGGCATTCCTGGGCTGGCGGAGGACGCTTGCGTCAAGTGCTTGGAGGTCGCTAAACCATAAGCAAATCGGCAGTTTTGTTCAACCCCATAGTACCCGCCGGGTTGGCGCGGCAGCCGAAGGGGAGAGCCCCCTCGCTGCCGGCAACCGGTCTTCCCGCGAGGAGGATATGGAGCCGTTCGTCTTCCTGAACGAAGAGCAGGTGCGTGAGGTGCGGTCCCGCTTCGGGACGCCGGTCTTCGTCTACGACCAGGCCACGCTCGAGGCGAGGGCCCGGGAGGTGCTGGGCTTTCCGAACGCCTACGGGCTGACCGCCCGGTATGCCATGAAGGCGCTCCCGACCGCGGCCGTGATACGCATCCTCACGAATGCCGGGCTCCATATCGACGCGAGCAGCGGATTCGAGGCGGAACGCGCCATGCGCGCCGGCGTTCCCCCGGACCACATCCAGCTGACAGCCCAGGAGCTTCCGGCGAACCTGGGAGAGCTGGTGGGCCGCGGCGTCCTGATGAACGCCTGCTCGGTCGAGCAGCTCAGGGTCTTCGGCGAGACGTGTCCCGGCCGCTCGGCGACCGTGCGGGTCAACCCGGGCCTGGGATCGGGACACAGCAACAGGACCAATGTGGGTGGGCCATCGGCCAGCTTTGGCATCTGGCACGAGCACCTGGGCCGGGCGATGTCGGTGGCGCGCGACTGCGGTCTCAAGATCACGGGTATGCACACCCACATCGGATCCGGCAGCGACCCGGAGGTGTGGGAGCGATGCGCCCTGATGTCTCTCGGCATTGCCGCTGGGCTACCCGACGCGACCGTCCTGAGTCTGGGCGGCGGCTACAAGGTGGGCCGGATGCCGGGGGAGCCGTCCACCGACCTTTCCGTGATCGGCGCGCACATCGCTGAGGCCTTCCAGGCCTTCGCGGGAGACCACGGTCGCAAGCTGCGCCTGGAAGTGGAGCCGGGCACCTACCTGGTGGCCAACGCGGGAGCGCTGGTCTGCACCGCCATCGATGTGGTGGACACCGGCACAGACGGCTATCGGTTCATCAAGGTGGACGCCGGGATGACAGAGGTACTGCGCCCCAGCCTCTATGGCGCACAGCACCCCATCGCGTCGGTCCCCGCAGAGGGGGCCGCCCGCGATCCCCTCGACTACCTGGTGGTCGGACAGGGCAGCCTCATCGGCACGGCCGAGGCGGTCACCGATTACATGCGCGAGAAGCACGGCGTCAAGGTCGGGGTCGTGAACATGACGATGTTCCGTCCGTTCCCCGGCGACCTGATCGGCAATCTGCTCAAGGGCCGCAAGGGCGTGGTCGTGCTCGAACGCACCGACCAGCCGTTGGCCGGCGACCTGCCCCTGATCCGCGAAATCCGTGCGACCCTCACCAAGTGCCTCGAAAACGCCCACGGCAACGGCAAGACTCTGGCGTATCCTGACTTGGCGGTCTACAAGCAGGCCACCGACCTGCCTCCGCTGTATTCCGGCTGTTTCGGACTCGGCAGCCGCGACCTCCAGCCCGAGGGCGTGGTCGGCGCGATCGAAAACATGTTGCCCGACGGCGGGCGCCGCAAACTGTTTTATCTTTCGATCGACTTCATCCGCGACGAGTCTTCGACCCCGAAGGCGGACATCTACCAGGAAGAACTCAAGGAAAGCTATCCGAACGTGAAGCAGCTCGCGGTCAAGGGCAGCGAGAACCCGAACCTGCTTCCCAACGGCGCGATCACCGTGCGCATGCACTCAGTCGGCGGCTGGGGCGCGATGACGACCGGCAAGAACCTCGCCATCACCCTGTACGAGCTGCTCG
>JASLMQ010000871.1 GCA_030746455.1 Candidatus Latescibacterota bacterium | reverse complement strand
GAAGCCATATTGGGTACTCATCCCCCTTCGAAAGATCGGCGACCTGCCCGAAGCCTTGCTGGAAGCGGATCCCGAGCCTGCCGATCATCAGGCCCCAGAAGGAAGACCGGTTGTTCGACGACCAGTCCAGGAGCCGATCATAGCTGTCGAGGTCGAGTTCCTCCATCAGCCCGGTGATGTTTGCCACACCCAACGCCGCCTCCGTCGGATACCAGGCGGGGGCGGGACCCTTGTCCGGCTCCCAATTCGCGTACACCCGTTCGTACACCAGCCGGTGCACCCCGAAGGGGAGGCCGGGCTCGAGCACGTTTCGCGAGAGCTCCTTCCACGCCTCGACCTGGGACGAAGTGGTCAGACACGCGTTGATCCGCTCGAGTAGCTCGGAAGCAGACGCCGCGTCCATCCCAAGGCCGGTCAGCTCTTCGAGTGTGAGTGCTTGAGGTGCCATTCAGGAAGGGTCTCGATCGTCGGTGTCCGAACCGGTGGCCGGAGCAGACCGGGGCGTCCGCTGGAGGCCTGGTGGGGGCGTGTTCTCCGGGGAACAGGTGGTGGAGGAGTATGATACGTAGAATCCCGCTCCTGTCAACAAAAAAGGCCCCCGGGCTGACGCCCGGGGCCCTCTGTGGCCGCTTCTGACTATGCCAGTAGCCGAGTTGATCAGCTGCTCTCGGCCCCCTTGTGGAGCAAGACCTGCCTCGCGGCCTCCACGACCACATCGGAGGCCGGACCCACGCCGGTCTGATCCGCGTTCACCACCAGGTGATAGTGATCAGCGGAATCCCAGTTGATCCCGTAGTGCCGCTTGATGTATCGGACCCGCTGCTCGTCCATCCGTCGGATCTTCTTCTGGGCTTCCGTCTTGGTCACCTCGTCCTCTTCCATGACCGTCTTGATGCGAGCGTCGCGCGGGGCCACGACGCGAACGTGAAGCGAGTCGGAGCGTCCGGCCAGATAGGCCTGGCTCCCGCGGCCCATGATGACCACACTCCCGTCGTTGGCCAGGCGGAGCACGATCCTCTGAGTCATCTGCACATAGGCGTCCTCGTCCAGAATGGACAGCTCGGACGCCTCCTCCTTGCTCAGCACCGGGAACGCCACAGGCCCACCCCAGACCTCGCCGCCCATATCACTGACCACACCGGGATGGGGCGGGGCCAGGAACTTCCGAAGCGCTCGCATGATGGGATGCTCGGGTTGCTCGTCGAAACACTCCACCTCCGAAACGGGCACGCCCGCCTCCAGGGCAACCCTGACAATCAGCTCCTTGTCCATATACTGGTATCCCAGCGCCTTGGCCACATTGTACCCCACCGTCCGCCCCCCGCTACCGTACTGCCTGGAGACCGTAATCACGCTCATGGGGTGCCTCCTTTCGCTGGTTCGCTCTCAGCCCGCGGACAAGCTGCTTTGCCGCTGAGTATGACCGCACCACTGTCCTGGCAAAACATACCCGAGATGCTGGTGTAGTGTCAACCCCTCCCTCGCCGACTCCGGTCTCGCATCTATCACATCTCTCGCGCCTTTTGCATATCCGGTTCTTCCACTAACCCTCTACCTCATATGGAGATACACGCCGTTGCCCGCTTCTGCGATCGGGTGCCGTCTCGATCTCGGGGGCCTCCTCCCCGGCCTCAACCATGCGGCGACGCAGCCGCTCGCGCATCCTTTCGGCGACCGGCTGGTGCGACTCCAGGCCGATCAGATTGGCAAGCTCGTACGGGTCCGACTGCAGGTCGTAGAGATACTGTTCCACATACCGATCCGATCCGGCATCTCGACCCGCATGTCGGTGCGGAGCGTCCACACCGTACTTCCAGCGATGGGTCCTCACCGCTCGGCCCACCTGCGCCTCGCTGATCTGCACGAAGACCTCCTTGGGCCACCCCTCGTTCTCTCCCCGCGTAAGCGGCAGGATGGACCTCCCCTGCATGGCCTCCGGCACGGGCAGTCCCGCGGCATCCAGAAGGGTCGGCGGCAGGTCGATCAGGCTTACCAACTCGGCAAGCTCACCACCCCCTTCGAAGCCGGGTCCCTGGAGGGCCGTTGGGATCCGAATGGAGCTTTCGTGGCACGAGCGCTTGTACTCCGAGTTGCGCGTCTTGAAGTGGCACCCGTGGTCGCAGGTGTACAACACCACGGTCCGATCGGTGAGAGACAGGCTCTTGAGGGCGTCCAGCGTTCGGCCCAGGGCCTCGTCCAGCCGCTTCACCAGCCCGTAGTAGCCGCCCAGATGCTGGTGCGCAGACCCACCCAGGGCGGCCAGGTCCGGCGGCACCCAGCCACCCGTGTACCGCTCTCTGTATCCGTCGGGTGCCGGGTAGTCGTCGATGTGGTTCTGGTGGTGGGGTTCCAGGTAGGACACGATCAGGAAGAACGGATCCTCCTTGTGTGCATCGATGTACCGGATGGCGGCGTCGGTGAGGGCGTCGATCCGGTACCCGGGAAGCTTGACCGGCCGATCGTCGTTGTCGTACATCACCGTGTTGTAGGGCTCCGACGTGAACTCCAGGATGTTCGAGGCCAGCCAGTAGTCGTAGCCCGCCCGGTGTCCCGCCGGGATCGGGCCGGATGCGTCGCGCTCATACAGATGCCACTTACCTATGTAGCCGGTCTGGTAGCCGGCCTCGCCGAAGCAGTGGGCCAGCGATCGGGCGTCGTGCGGCAGCGGGATCCCGTTGGTGAAGCAGCCGGTCCCGGTGGCGTAGAGCCCCGTCTGCAGGCAGGCGCGGGCTGGCCCACAGACCGGCTGGCACGTGAACGCCTGCGCCGCGTGCGTCCCTCTCCTGGCCATGGCATCGAAATTGGGCGTCAGACCCATCGGGTTCCCGTGCACGCCCGTTGTATCCCAACGCTGTTGGTCCGTGAAGAATACGACCACGTTCGGACGCTCGCGCTCTGCTGAAGCCATACCCATTCGCCTCCTCTTCCCCTCGTCCGTTTCGTTTCCAACCACCATCCCAACGCAAGGCGATCCATGGTAACCCGCACCCGCAGGGCGTGGCAAGCACTATCTGGACGTCCTGTCCCGACCCGTCGGACGTCCAGAAAGCACGTGACATCTGGCCCGCCGGGGGATATCTTTGGGCCCAAATCTCAACGAACGGGAGCGACATATGGATGACACGAATGCAGGTCGGTTGCTCGAACTTGCCGACCGGTGCCTGGCGGGCGGGGCCCTGGGCATGTTCCGCATGCCCGAGGAGGTCGCCACGGTCTTCGAGCGCGGAGAGGGAAGCCGGATTTTCGACGTGGACGGTCGGGAGTATATCGACTACGTGATCGGATCCGGCCCGCTCATTCTGGGCCACGCCCACCCCGCGGTCGTTGCTGCCGTACAGGAGCAGGTGGGGAAGGGCACCACCTTCTACGGACTGAACGAGCCCGCCATCCGGCTGGCCGAACGGGTCGCAAAGGCCGTGCCCTGCGGAGAGCAGGTCCGATTCACCGCCTCGGGGACCGAAGCCACGTTCTACGCTCTGAGGCTGGCCAGGTCCTTCACCGAACGCGAGAAGGTGCTCAAGTTCGAAGGGGGATGGCACGGGGGACACGACTACGCGCAGCAGAGCGCGGCGCCGTCCCGCCTCGCCGACTACCCCGCTCCCGTGCCGGACTCCAGCGGGATCCCCGGAGGGGCGGCACAGACCGTGCTCGTCACCCCCTTCAACGACACCGAGGCTGCAGTCCAGGTCATCGAGGCACACGGCAGGGATCTCGCTGCCGTCATCGTGGAGCCGCTGCAGCGCGCCGTCCCGCCCGAGCCTGGCTTCCTGGACGCTCTGAGGAACGCGACCCGGTCGCACGGCGTGGTCCTCGTTTTCGACGAGATCGTCACCGGCTTCCGTCTCGCCTGGGGGGGCGCGCAGGAGCGCTATGGCGTTGTGCCCGACCTGGCCGTCTACGGCAAGACCATCAGCGGGGGCCATCCCTTGGCTGCCATCTGCGGCCGATCCGACATCATGGTTCATTCGGACTCGCGGAGGAAGGGCAGAGAGCCGTACGTGTTCATCAGCGGCACCATGAGCGGGAATCCCGTCTCAACGGCTGCGGGAATCGCCACCCTCGACGAGCTGAAGAAGGACGGCGTCTACTCCCGGCTGGGCGAGCTGTCCGAGCGTCTGCGGACCGGTCTGGAGGCCCTCGGTCGCGAGCTGGGTCTGCCGCTGCGCGTGATGGGAGACGGCCCCGTGCTTCAGCCCTTCTTCACGGAGGGCGAGATCCGGAACCACGCCGATGTGCTCCAAGCGGATGCCGGGACCGCCACAGCCTTCGGCGTCGAGCTCATTCGTCGGGGCATCTTCGTGAATCCCAACGGGAAGCTGTATCTCTCCCTTGCGCTTTCGGACGACGACATAGACACCACGCTGGCGGCCGCTCGAGGCGCACTGGAGAGGGCCGGACTCAAGGGAGCGAATCCATGAGCAGCGACCTGTTCCTGAGCAAGACGAGCGTTGTCGGCGGGGGATTGATGGGGGGACAGATCGCCCTCGTGCTGGCGCTGGGCAGCCGGGAGGTCGCCCTGATGAGCCGCCGTCGAGAGACGCTGGATCGCGCGGAGACCAGCATCCGCCGCTATGCGGAGGACCTCCAGCGGCACGACCGGCTCCGTGGCGATGAGCCCGATGCCGTGGTTGGACGGATCCGGACCACGACCGACCTCGAGGACGCCCTGGCGGGATCCGAATTCGTGGTGGAGTCCATCACCGAGGACCTGGAGGCCAAGCAGGCCCTGTTCGAGCGCATGGACGGCGTGGCCGGTCGCGAAACCCTTCTGGCCAGCAACACATCGGGTCTCCCGATATCGCAGCTTGCCGCGCGCGCCACACACCGAGACCGGATCGCCGGCTCCCACTTCGTCCAGCCTGCCCACATTGTGCCCGTCGCGGAAGTGGTCCGAGCGGATGAGACCTCTGATGCCTCTATGGACCAGATCGCGGCCATCTGGGAGCGACTGGGCTGGTTTCCTCTGCGGGTCAACCGGGACGTGCCCGGGTTCCTGATCAACCGCCTCCAACACGCGCTCATTCGCGAGGCCGTCAGTCTCCTGGCGTCGGGGGTGGCGGGTCCGGAAGACATCGATCTGGCCTTCCGCCTGGGTCTCGCGCCACGCTTCACCACAGCGGGACCCCTGGAGCAGAGGGACATCAACGGCCTGAACATGCACGTACGCGTGGCCAGTCACCTCTGGAAGACCCTCAGCGGGTGGGAGGAGGCCCTCGCCTACCTCCAGGCCATGGTCGACAGGGGCGAGACCGGACTCGAGGCGGGAAAGGGCTACTACGACTGGGAGGGGACCGACCCACAGGCCATCCGCACGAGCAAGGACGAGCAGCTGCTCACTCGCACCCGCCAGGTGATGTCGGACTGGCAGAACGAACGCAAGGACCGGAACGCCGAGCCTTAGTGCAGCGTGCCTCGTGCACAGCAACAGCGGGTCAAGGAATCGACTTTCGTGCCGATGGATATGAAGACAGGATATCCCGGCAACCGACAGGGCTTGGTGCGATGAGCGACGTTCCTTTCATCGGTGGACAGACCGGCTTCGGCGGAACCGCGCTGCAGCTGATCAACCTGACCGAGCGTCAGGTGAACGAGGTGGCGAACTTCCGGACTCGTGTGAGAAACTACTCCGCGCCGAGGATGGAGCTTGCTTCCTCCATACCGACCCCGACCTTCGCCGAGCAGGGAAGCCTCGCGAACTATCTGGCCTAGGCCAGCCGTCGGTCTGCCGTCCCGGAAAGCAGAAGCCCCCGTCCAATAGGACGGGGGCTTCTGTGTGGGGTTCGACCCGGAGGCCGCGAGGTTCCCGCCAGAGCCAGAGTTGGGAGGAACCCGTTCGGGGAAGTCCGGGACGCGTATTCGCTGCGGGATCCAGCTTTGGGGAAAGACGTACTCCTATGGTGACCGGGAGGACCAGCGGCCCTCCTGGGCGGACCGAGGCCGATCGCGTGCCCTCTCCCCAGGCACGGTGCGGGCAAGGCGCCGTTGTCGTCTGGGTACACACGCCGGGCTAGGCCCGGACATCCAATCGGCTCTGCGTGTTGGCAAGTGGCGTTGTCGGCGTAGCCGTTCCCCGATGCTCAACAGGGGGGCGGGGCATATCGGGTGGGCGCTGTATGGATCTCATCAGCACCGAGAACGCGAGATTCGGTAATGCCACGCCCATATCCTGGATTGACGCCGACATCGTCATCACCTCCTAATGGGCGTACATCCCCTTGCTTCTGTAGGTACATTTCGGCATCCGTGCCCTCACTCTTTAGTCTGCCGGCACAAACTTTGCGGACGGATGTCTGCCCACAAAGGTGCCTTCGACGCACCCCAAGCTAAGCGATTTCTAAAACAGCAACTTATATCATGGGGCGATTGGGGGTCCAGAGGACCTCCGGGCTCGGTCATCGGCCTGGTCTTCTGGCGCTGGCTCCCCGTGCGATCCCGTGGTATATTGGCACGCACCGCCGATCTCAGAAGCCTTGGAGCTCAGGAACCCGATCCGGAAAGGAGACTGCCATGCCGGGCATGATCACCGCCCCCCAGCCCCTCGCCGTGGATACTGGCGCCAGGATCCTGTCGGAAGGGGGCAACGCAGTCGATGCGGCCGTGGCCGCCGCCTTCGTGCAGATGGTGGCCACCCCCCGAAGCTGCGGAATCGGCGGCTTCGGCATGATGAATATCCACCTGGGTCCGCAGGGCAGGGAGGTCATGCTCGACTTCCACGGCAAGGCGGGTTCCCGGGTCCGTCCGGAGATGTGGGAGTCGGACATCCTGCGCGAGAACCCGACGGGATACGGGTACTCCCTCACCAACCAGGTGAACGAGCGGGGCTACAAGTCGATCACGACGCCGGGTACGCTCGCCGGTCTCTACCAGGCCCTGAGCGATCACGGTACCCTTCCCTGGTCGGCCGCACTGCAACCGGCGATCGAGGTGGCCGGAGCGGGCTTCGAGGTGAGTGCCGCGACCGCGAAGGCGTGGCAGGCCTTGCCCACCGGATCGGAAGCCTCGCCCTGGATCAGCAGGGGAAAGTCGCCCTACGACGACGGGGCCGAAATCATCGCCAATCCAGACATGGCCGACACGCTGCGGGCGCTCGCCGAGGGCGGTACCGACCTGTTCTACAGAGGGGAGCTGGCCGAGGAGATCGCCGCGGACATGGAGCGTGGAGGTGGATTCATCACCCTCGCGGACCTCAATGGCTACCAGGTCACCGTCAACGATCCCCTCTGTGCGGATTACCGCGGACTCACAGTAGCCTCCAACCAGCCACCCGGAGGAGGCGTGACCATCCTCCAGACCCTCAAGATCCTCGAGGGCTACGACCTTGCGGCGATGGGCCACCTTTCGCCTGAGTATGTCTACACCGTGTCCATGGCCATGAAGGCCGCCTGGGCCGATCGCGCGGACCACGTCGGGGACCCGGCCTTCGTGGAGGTTCCCCTCGAAGACCTGCTTTCGGAGGACCGTGCGGCCCGATGGCGCGACCGCATCGACCGCCGTGAGGCCATCGCGATTCCCAGGTGGCAGCCCCACGAACCCACCGAGACCACCCATCTGTCCGCCGTGGACCCGTGGGGGAACGTCGTGGGTCTCACACACTCCCTCGGGTCGGGCTCGGACGTCGTCACCCAGGGTCTCGGGTTCATGTACAATAACTGTATGAACTGCTTCAACCCCATGCCGGGCCACGTCAACTCCATCGAACCGGGCAAGTCGCGGGGCACGGGCATGGCGCCAACGCTGGTGAAGAAGGACGGTAGACCCACCTTCACGGTGGGCGCTCCCGGCGGCACCCGCATCGTCACCGGGATCCTCCACGCCATCCTGAACGTCGTGGACCACGGAATGACGGCAACCGAGGCCATCGCGGCGCCTCGGTTCGACTGCCAGGGCGACGTGATCGTGGCTCACGCACGGATCGCCCCGTCGGTCTGTGACCGCGTCAAGGCCCTGGGACACGATATGCGCCGCACCCTATCCGGGTACGGGGGTATCGGCTCCGTTCACGGAATCGTGATGGATCCGGACACGTGCAAGCTGGATGGCGGCGCCGATCCGGGCGACCCCGGCATGGCGATGTCGACGCCATAGGGCGTGTAGTCAACCGGCCATGAAATAAAGGGGGACGGGCCTATGCCCGTCCCCCTGTGTCTCTACCAGCCCCGTATCTGACCCTTTCCGGGCCCTACGGCTTCCCGTCGGTCAACAGCTCGTGCGCCTCCTTGAGCTGATCGATGATCGGGATGTCCTGCGGGCACTCCTCTATGCACTGACCGCACTCCGCGCATGCGTCCGCCAGATTCCCGCCCTCGGGGGCCTCGTCTCCCCACCGCGCGTACTGCTTCCGCGCCTGCTCGCCAAACCCGTAAACGCGGGCATCATTGTACATCTTGAAGATCCGCGGGATGTTCACCTCTTCCGGGCAGGGCTGGCAGTAGTTGCAGCCCGTGCAGTAGGCGTCGGCCATCTCCTTGAGCCGATGGAGCTGTTCGCGGACGATGCGCAGCTCCTCGTCGCTGAACGCCCGCTCGTCCGACGCGATAACCACGTTCTCCTCCACCTGCTGCATCGTGCCCATCCCGGAAAGCGCTACTGTCACATTCGGGTTCGCCAGCACGAACCGGAGCGCCAGCTCGGGGATCCGCTCGATCCCCGGAACCAGTCCGGCCAGTTCCTCATTCGCAGCGCCCAGTCTCCCCCCCGCCACTGGGCCCATCACCACGACGCCCACGTTCTTTTCGGCGGCGTATGCGATTCCGTCCTCGAGCTTCCGGTCCAGCATGTTGTATTGCAGGGTCACGGCCCCGTACATGCCGGAATCGACGATGTACCTGAGGAATTCCTCGTCATCGTGGAAGGACGTGCACACGTGCCGGATCAGGCCCTGATCCTTGGCCTTGTTCATCCACTTCTCGATCCGGGGTTTGGACTCCGGGGTCAGCCGCACCCGGCGCGCGCCGTGCGTGTTGTAGACGTCGATAGTCTCCACCTGGAGCCGCTCCAGGCTCTCTTCAAGGTTCTGCCACCATTGCTTTTCGTCTTCGCCGTAGTAGGGATTCTTCGTGGACACGACGATCTTGTCCCGCCATCCCTTGAGGGCATCCCCCACAGCGCGCTGGCTGTCGCCGTTGTTATATCCAACGGCCGTGTCGATGTAGTTCACCCCCGCCTCGAAGGCTCGATGTATGATGGGAATCGCCTTCTCGCGGTCCACTCGGTCGCCATCCATCGGCACCCGCATCGCACCGAACCCGAGTCGGGAGACCTTCAGCCCTGTCCGTCCCAGGGTCGCAACCTGCATACCTCACCGTCCTTTCACTACATCTATGAATGCCTTCTTGCGTATAGTCGGTCGACCGAAGCGCAAAGATACGAGATTCGGTCCGAATCGGCAAACGCTAGAGGGTGATCCGGAAACGGTCGCCCGCCGCGGTCGAGAACACCTCGAACGTCTCCCCCACGGAGTCGCTGAAGTCGAACGCCTCCTCCGTCGTAAAGCTCTGCCGACCGTCCATCTCTCGGATCGTGAAGCATCGCTTTCCCACGCGCACGCGCGAGCCCGGGTGGTCCGATGTCTTGGGGTGCTCCACCGTGCTCGTAAACGTCGATGGCCCTCCCGAGGCCACCTCCGCCCGGCCCCGGAAGAACCGCGGCATCCCCGAAAGCGCGATCCGGCTTCCATCGCCCTCGCGCGAAACGCGATCGATCAGGTAGGCGGTCTGCTTGCCCGAGGGATGGGTCACCGTGATGACCTTCCTGTCGGCCGTCCCATCCTCAGGCAGTCGGGTGTCCACCACCAACTCGCTCCGGCCCGGCTCGCCCGTACTGTCGCCCACCACGCCCGTCAGCCTTCCCTCGAAACCGCGCCTCCGTTCCAGGAGCGAGTCGCCGACCCGCAGTCGGGACCCATCGATCAACCTGCATACGCCCTTGCCGCCCCTCTCCGTGAAGACGCCGACCCTCCCCCGGAGCTCGAATCGGCATCCATCGGGCAGTGCGGTATCGAACCCCACACCGGACGGATCGATCCCGATGATCCGCCTGCGGGCCCCTTCGCTCACCTCTAGCACCAGTCCGGTGCCCGCCTCGGCAAGCAGCCTCACCTCCCGGACATTCCCTTGTCCGGCGTGGGCCTCGGTCACGGAGACGAACCGGCTCGCCTCTCCCTTCCGACGCAGGCACACCACAGGATACCAGAATTCTCCGAGCCGTCCGTCGTCTTCCTGCGCGCGGCGGATCGACGGCCCGTCGCTCACGAGCAGACGGCCCTCCTTGACATCCGGGAACCACACGTCGACCTTCGTAGCCTCGCCGTCGAACCTCATTTTGATTGCGCCACTCACATCTGCTCCGCGGGTGTTCTTTAGGTAGTCGTACCGGGCGCGCCGAGTCCCATTCCCGCTCCGTGTCATCTCGCCCCTGGCGGGTGTCAGCTCCGTGCTCGACGAAAGGGCCTGATCGAAGTCAGCCGCGCCGTGCAAGAGGTAGTCGTGCGAATCACCACCCTCCACCTCGAACACGTCGACGACGTACCCGGTCCTCCCGCTTGTCGGTACGAGCAGCATCGATCTCCGGTATCCTGACACGTCGGTGAACGCCTCCGGTGCCTCCGCCACCACGCATCCGACCTGCGCCCTGGATGCGGGTTGATAGCACAGAAGCCGCCCGCTGGCCTCTGTCTGCTCGCATCCGTCGACCACAACCGTGTTGTGGCTGGCCACCGAGGTTGCCCAGGGCCGGTAGATCGTGTGCGTGTACCCGATATCCGACAGCAGCTCCTTCCCAAGCGCGAACAGGCCCACTGAGAGGGTGTCCCGATGGTGATGACCTGCCCACGGGCCGAAGCTCATCGTCGCCCGAACCGCATCCCTCGAGCGCCCAATTCCGAGGATGGCGTCGCCGGCGCCGGGCATCAGCGTGTTCTCCGGCACCAGCTTCTGCAGGTCGCGCGCGGTCACCCTGCGTTCCGCGTCCGACGAGCGCTCGAACAGCGCAAACTCGACATCGGCAACCGGGACCCGGTTGAGTCCCAGGAGCTCGTCCGCGCGCTCGACGAACCGGCCCATGGACCGGATGTGGCTCGATCGCGACGACGGCAGCGTGGTCGGCGCCCACGTGTCGTTGGCCATGTGGGTCCTGCCGTCGGGGTAGAAGAGCCTAATGGGGGCCGTGTAGATCTGGGGCAGGAAGGGCATTTCTCCGTGCACGTCGATCCCTCCCTGGCCGGTCAGGAGATCGGGCACCTCCAGGACGCCACCCACGATCATCGCGAAGTAGTTCAGGGTGTCCTCGTTCCAGTAGTTGTCGTACCAGAAGCAGTTGTCGATCAGCCTGCGGTAGAGCGACCACGCCCAGGACACGAACCCGGGCTCGTCGAGCACACGGCCGAGGAACCCCATCCCGCGTATACGCGAGCCGTCGTAGTTCGTGGCCCGATCGGCGATCTCCATCGTGTATCGCGCGGCCTCGTAGAGGAGGTCGCGCTCGATGTCGACGCGCACGTCACGCCCCAGCTCGGAAGAGAGCGACTCCAGGGCCCCGCTCGCCGAAATGAGGTCATAGGCCACCGCGAAACGGAAGGCCTGGCCCGCGTCGGAGAAGGGACTGGCATGGAAGTTCCCGAGTCGTGCCGAAACAAAGGGGAAGGGGGGATCCCTGTACCACTGGTTCTCATAGTGCCCCCTCAGATCGGCGTTGATGTACGACTCACCCAGTCCGTGCACCGGGTAGTGCGGATAGACCTCCGCGATTCGTGCCAGGATCACGGCCGCCTTCCTGGCATAGGCCGTCTCACCCGTGAGCACGCAGGCCAGGGCCAGCGAATCGACCAGGCCCATCACTCGTTGGTGACGGTAGTTGATGACCATGTTCTCGAAGAAGTACCGATAGCCCTCCTCATCCTCCCAGTAGCGGTAGGCCACCTCCTTGCCGGAGGGACCCACCACGACCATCTCGCCCGTAGGCTCGTGTTCCGGACCCGGCAGCACGCTGTCGCAGATCTTGCAGCGTACGTGCGCGGGGTCCTTCGCCGACCAGTCCCAGAAGCCGGATCGCCAGCTCCGCTGCCGACGGTCCACGGGGCACCGGGGGAGCGGGAAGTTGACCTGATCGGAGATCTCCCCCCGCAGCGCGTCATCGGGCCTCGTCAGAACACCCCGCCGCTCCATCGAACGAACCAGCCGATCGCGGTACCGCTTCGCCCAGTCCAGCGACTCGGACCTGCGCAGGGCTCTGTCGATCTGATCCTGCGTGTAGCGCAGCGGGTGTGCGACTCCGCGGGGGAATGGCCGCGCATGTTTCCAGTAGGATTCGGCACGTGAGCAGTCGATGCGCTCCACGCGGTCTCCTCTCTCAGGCGTTCGTGATAGAGTCGTCCCGGGGATGCCCGCCGCCGCAGCCGTCAGTCCGGCACGGACCAGGAACTCCCGGCGGGTCAGTCGGGCCTTACAGGGATCATTCATTCGCGGGCCGGGACAGGGATCTGGAAGGGGTCAGGCCATTCTCGAAGCCGAGTGGTCCGATGGATCCGGCAGCCACGCAGGCTATTCGATGCGGTTCTCTTCGATGTAATCCCAGACGATCCGGTAACCCATCCCCGGCTCCTGGGGCAGATGTACGAAGCCGTCTGCGTCCATGGGATCCACGATCTCTTCCAGATAGGGCGGCGGCGTTTCGTAGTCCATCCCCGGCGCCAGCAGGCCCCGTTCGTAATACTCGCACACGTCCTCGCTGGTGGACCCGAGAACCTGCAGGTTGGCCGCGCCGCTCATGTGGATCTCGCATTTCACCCCGTAGGCCTCGCAAATCGCTGCCATCTTCTTCACGCCCGTGATGCCGCCGCGCAGCACGTCGATGCGGCTCATGTCCGACGCCCCCCGCCGGATCCAGTCGGCGCGCGTGTAGATGCTCCCGGCGGCGATCTCTGGGGACAGGATGGGGATGTCCAGCTCCCGGCAGAGCTTCTCGTAGGTCGATACGCGGTACTCGGGCATCGGATGCTCGTACCAGTAGAAATCCAACTCCTCGAGCGCACGCCCCACCTTCAGGGCGTCTTCGTAGGTCCAGTAGGTGCCCCATGGATCGAAGCTGAGCACCATCTCGTACCCAACCGCCTCGCGCACGGCGCGGCACGCCTGGATGTCCTGATCGGTGTGCGAGGGACGCCCCGGGGCCGGCTTCCCGGCCACGGGGTCCCAGAAGTAGTAGGGGTGGATCTTGTAGTGCGTGTAGCCCTGGCGTTTGCACGCGAGCGCGTGCTGCGCGTAGTCGTCGGGACTCCCCATGTTGGGGTAGGTGCTGGCGTAGGCCCTCACCCGGTCCCGGCAACCGCCGAGCAGCTTGTACAGCGGTACGTTGAACAGCCGGGCCTGGAGGTCCCAGAGCGTCATGTCCAACACGCTGATCAGGTTCTCCTCGATGTTGGCCACCCACAGCCAGTGCCAGAACTTCTCCCGATCGAACGGATCGTGTCCCATCACCAGCGACCGGATCCGTCCCGAAAGCGTCGCTCCCTGCTCCGCAGACAGCCCGTCCTGATCGCCGTGACCTCGACCTCCCAAATAGTAGCCCTCCGCGCCTTCGTCGGTCACGATCTTCGTCAGCGTCTGAACGACCTCGGTCTCGGGCTGCATCTCGCCGTTCCGGAACCCGCGTCGCCTCACCCGGAACGGGGTCACCTGCAGGTCCGTGATCTTCATCGCGACCTCCTCGCCGGATACAGCACGTCGATGACCTGCTGCAGCTCGCCTCGGGTGGTTTCATCGATCGGCTTGGTGGGGCGGCGCACCACCGCCTCGTGGATCACGCCGCGCTGCTTCAAGATCTCCTTGTGCACGTGGAAGAAAGCGTCCATTCCCTGCCCGGCGATCCGGTTGACGGGCGCGATCTGGCGGTCGAACGCCTCGCGTGCGCCGGACTCATCCCCGTTCTGATGCAGGTTCCACGCCTCCACGAATGCCTCCGGCTGGCTGCAGCCCGGCATCGTGCCGATGGAGCCGCGACGCATCTCCTCGATGAAGTACGTTCCCCCTGCACCACCGAACACCGTCAGCCCGTCGCCTGCCTTCGCGGACGTCTCGGCCACACTCACCGTGGTCGGCGGACGCTCCACCTTGATGTATAGTACCCTTTCGCATGCCTGCGCGATCTGCAGGGCCAGTCCCGCTGGAACCGGTGCCGAAGACGTGTCCTGTATGAAGATCGGGATGCCCACGGCGTCCGAGATGGCCTGGAAGTAATCGATGACGGATTCAGACGCGGCGGCCGGTGGCATCACCATCAGCGCGTCGGCGCCATTCCGCTCGGCGGCCCGGCTGTAGAGCACGGCAAGATCCGTGCCGGCCGCCCCCGTATTGATGACCACGGGAACCTGGCTGCGGACCTGGTCCACGACGATGCGTGTGACCTGCTCCCTCTCTCCCTCCGAGAGCTTCGGTACCTCGCTACCCAGGGCCACGCCCACACCGTGAACGCCCGCTTCCAGGTTGAAGTCGACCAGGCGGCGAAGGCTTTCCTCGTCGATACGGGACTGCCCGTCGAACGGCGTGACGAGGATGGTGAACACGCCACACATGGGTTTCGCGTCCATTGGCTCCCCTCCATGGCCGCCTTCCGCATTCCGCACCTTCATCACCATGGTCCCTTCTCCGGTCGGTATCTCATGATCACCTCGTTGTTCCCTGGGATGATGCCGTAGAGCTCCGGACGCCGGCGGGAGAAGATCATCTCGCGCCACCCCGCGTGCTGTTCCGGGATGTCCTCGCTGTAGTATGAGGGGATGCCGGACTCCCCCCGCTTGGGTTGATCGGGCTTCCGGCCGGCGTAGTAGACCTTCTTCTGGTCGAAGTCGATGTCCGCGTGGATCACGCCCTCCTGCTGGAAGTGGGAACCCGCCAGCACGTAGCCGTACGGATCCACGATCACACTGCGAAGCCCGGGGTCCGAGCTGTTCCACCGAGCGCAGGCCATCCAGCATCCGTTGTCGACCGCCCGGGCCTGAAGTAGCACGTCGTTGTTGTATCCGTCGCCGCCCCACATCTGGCTGGGATCCAAGATGATCTCCGCTCCCTTCAGCGCCAGCGTCCGGTCGATCTCGAACGTCATCAGATCGCCGCACGTGTGGACGCCGATCCGGGCGAAGTCGGTGTCGTAGACCTTGAGCTCGGGGAACCCCTTGGTCCAGTAGATGGGCTCCTCGAAGACCAGCTCGCCAGAACGGTCCCAGAGCCTGGCGATGCTGATCTGCGTCGAGTCCCCGATCCCCCCGATGAGCACGTAGGCCCCCATCCGCCGGGCGCGTTCAGACACCACCTGCATCACCGACCGGGTCGTCTCGTCCTCGATCTTCGCGCTCATCTCCGAGAGCAGGACCAGATCGGGGCTCACGGCCGCCGCCTGGTCCAGCACGTCCAGCATGGTCTCAGGCACGGAGCCGTCGCGCCACGCATGCTCCCCCCAGAGGTACCCGACGGCGATCCGGGCCGTTCGCTTCTTGAAGGTGGGCAGCTCGGGCCGAACCCAGGGCTCAGCGATCGGGTGAAAGGCCTTCCGGTCTCCCATGTTGTTCGTGATGAATATGTTCTCGCCCTGGTACCACGGCTCGTAGGGATCGACCTTTCGTTTGTCGAGATCTACCGTCGCCGTGGCAATCCCGTCTTCGTATCCCGTGTCTGCGATGGGGGCGCCCACCCGGTTCAGGATCATGCTTCGTCCCCACGGGGCTCCCTGCATCCCCATCCGATACCGGTTGGTGATGTAGGCGCGCGGGTCCGCATACATCGACGTCACCATGTGCGCGTGGCTGTCTTGCGCGCGGGCCTT
>JASLMQ010000870.1 GCA_030746455.1 Candidatus Latescibacterota bacterium | reverse complement strand
TTGGGCTGAGCTGACGCTGGTCTGGCGAAAACTACGCGTTTTGCCTGTTTTTCCACGGTTTATGGCAGATTTGCGCCGCGCGAGGGCTTCGACGGCACGTCCGGTCGGGTCTCTCGTTGTGGTGAAAAGGAAGGAGGGAAGGCCTTGAAAATCGAGCGGATTGAGACCATCGTGCTGACCTGCCCGTGGGGGCCGGCCGAGGAGGGCGTCACCCGCCGGTGGCCGCTACAGTTGATCTACGCGGACAACGGCCTGTGCGGCATCGGGCGGGGGGGCGATGTCGGCCTGATCGAGAGGGAGTTCGCGCCCCTGTTGATCGGTGAGGACCCGCGGTCTACGACCAGGTTGTGGCAACAGATGTACGAGTCTGCGTGGCGCTTCCGTGGGCCCGGCCGGGCGGCCATGGTCACGATCGGCGCGCTGGATGTGGCGCTTTGGGACCTGAAGGGGAAGGCGTGTGGAGAGCCGGTATGGCGGCTTCTCGGCGGCTACCGCGATCGGGTGCCGGCCTACGCGGACGGGATCGGGTACAACGCGGATCTGACGGCCGAGGACGTGGCCGGGCTCGTGCGGAACCATGTTGAGCTAGGCTATGAGGCTGTGAAATTCCACCTCACGGTACCCGATCCCGATCTCGCGGTCGAGAAGGCGCGCCTGTCTCGGGAGGCGTTGGGGCCGGACAAGAGGCTGATGGTGGACGTCCACCGGATGTGGCCGGGCCCGCTCGCGGTGGAGATGGCGCGCCGATTCGCGCCGTACGATTTGTACTGGATCGAGGAGCCGGTCTACGCGGACGACGAGCCCGGGACGATGCGGATGGTGCGCGACGCCGCGAACGCGCTGATCGCAGGGGGGGAGGGGGAACCCACGCTGTATGGGGCGCACCGGCTGGTCGTGGAGGGCGGCCTGCAGGTCGTGCAGACAGACATCCTCGTGGGGGGTGGTTTCACGGGGCTTATGAGGATCGCAGCGATGGCGGCGTCTCACCACGTTCCCGTCTCACCACACGGTGCCTCGTTTCCCGAGATCAACTGCCACCTGGTTGCCGCCGTATCGAACGGATTGATCGTACCGGCGTGCCCCCACACGGAGCCCTATCAGATCTGGTCTCAGCTCTACGACCCGCCGTTCCAGGTGGAAGGGGGAGAGATCGCCATGTCGGATGCACCTGGGCTAGGCCTCGAGCTCAATGAGAGCTTCGTTTCGGACCACCGCGCATAATCGACGACAGACCACGGACCACTGACCACGGGAGAACCGGCCTCGCGGCACAATGCCGTCGTCCGTCGTCAGTGGTCGCTGTTGTCCCTGATGTAGTCCCAGTTGATGTCCCACCCCAGGCCGGGGGCCTGTGAGACGTGGACGTTGCCCTCGCTGTCCAGGGGATCGGGCAGCGTGTTGAGCCAGGGAGGCGGCTCGTCGTAGT
Organism: Candidatus Latescibacterota bacterium; assembly: GCA_030746455.1. Next base: position 2,458 of record JASLMQ010000870.1, on the reverse strand, counting down.
CCAGGAAGGGGTGGAGCAGCCCCCGTTCGTAGTACTCGCCCGGTGCGCCCATCGCACACAGAACGTGAAGGTTGCCCGGGCCGCCGCCATGGACCTCCATGGCGATGCCGAAGGACTCGCACAGGTGCGCCGTCTTGACCAGGGGGGTGATGCCGCCAAGATCGCCCACGCCGCCGCGGCTGATGTCAGAGGCGTTTCGGAGGATCCACTCCGCGCGGGTGTACATCTTGCCCTCGGCGGTCTCCGGTCCCACCACCGGAATGTCGAGCTCGCGGGTGAGATGGACGTATGAGGCCACGCTGTGCTCGTCCATAGGCTCCTCGATCCAGTGGTAGTTCAGCTTCTCGAGCTCGCGGCCCAGGTAGAGCGCCTGTTCGCGGGTGTAGTAGTGATAGGGATCGAGCATCAGGGCCATATCGTCGCCCACGGCCTCGCGGACGGCGCGGCACGCGGCCACATCCATCTTCGGATCGGGGGCCCAGGCAATGGGCGGCTGCCAGGTGTGCAGCTTGAAGGCGGTGTAGCCCCTCGCCTTGCACTCCTCGGCGAACTTCCCGTAGGCCTCGGGCGTGTCCAGCCCGCCCTCGAGCTCGTCTCCGCACATCGTGCTCGCATAGGCTGGCACCTCGTCACGAAATCCCCCGAGCAGCTTGTAGACCGGCTGCCCCAGGCAGCGTCCTGCCAGGTCCCAAAGGGCCATGTCCACGGCGGCCAGGACGCGGTCTGACAGGGTACCGAGGTTCAGCCTCTGCCGGTGCTTGAGGTCCTGCCAGATCCGTTCCCGGTAGAAGGGATCTTCGCCCACGATAGCGGGCTTGATGACTCTCTCGACTACGCCCGGGCTTGCCCCGAAGCAGTATCCCTCCGCGCCCTCGTCGGTGCTGATCGTCAGCAGGACCTGTGAGGCGTCGTGCTCCTCGCCGGGGTGGGTGTGGCCGTCGGTGTCACGGACGATCTTGGATCGGTACTTGAAAACGGTTGTTGTGCAATCGGTGATCTTCATACGTGTCTCCCTGAATCGCTCAACGTTGGTGTCCCTGCTCTACTGGGCCTGAGCCCCAAGGCCGCGAGGGGATGAATCCCCTCGCGGGAGAGGCGGGAAGCCCCGCCGAGCGGGGCTACAACCAGCCCGGTGAGGCCGGGCCCGATCCTGCGTGGTGGCACGACCCGCTAACCGCACGCCCCTATGCGAATCCCAGTGCCTCGCCCACGGCGATTCCCGTTGTTCGTTCTCCTACCTCATCCCCCTCCCTTTCGCACCAGCTCTTTCCGGTACTCCTCCTCCAGTCTCACACGAATGGGATTCTGCGGTCGGCGCATCAGCTGGGCGTGACACTGGACGTTCCCGAGGAAGTGCTCGGTCAGACGCGCGTGCAATGTCGTCTGGATTTCGCGACGGTCCGGGTCGCCGGCGAGATTGGTCAGCTCGTTGGGATCGGCCTCCAGGTCGTAGAGCTCGCACGATCCGTCGACATAGTGGGCGTACTTGTGCCGCGTGGTGCGAACCATGGCGCGGCCCAGATTCTCGCTGAAGGCGGCATCCCGGATCGAGGCCGAGGGATCGGCGAGCAGAGCGGAGACGTCTTCGCCCTGCAGCGTGTCGGGTGGCGAGACGCCGCAGTTGCGGTAAAAGAGGGGCACGAGGTCCACCGTGCCCACTAGGGCGTTCGATCTCTGTCCGGCGGGAACCCCAGGTCCGCGCATCAGGAGGGGAACGCGGACGATCGGCTCGTAGAAGAAGCTCTTGTAGGCCAGCCCGTGGTCTCCCAGGGCATCGCCGTGGTCGCTGGTGAAGACGATGAGAGTGTCTTCCAGCGCGCCGACGGCCTCCAGTGCGGCGAGTATCTTGCCGATGCCCTCGTCGATGAGCGTAATGTTCGCATAGTAGTGCGCGCGCCATAGCCGGTAGTGCTCGGGCGTCGCCCGTGAGAGATCGATCCGGTAGACCGAGCTGCTCTGGCGGCTCGCCCGAGCCTTACGCTGGGCCGGAGGCTTGGTCTCCAGCTCCTCAGGGGACCCGACGGGATCGGGAATCGGCGCATCGTAATAGAGCCGGGCCATCTCCTCGGGTGGATCGTACGGGTCGTGGGGACCGGGGAAACTCACCCAGGCCGCGAAGGGGTCGCGTCCATTGGCCTCGAGCCAGTCCGCGGCCTGGTCTCCGACGAACCCGTCGATGTGGAATCGCTTCTCCCGGGGGGTGACGGAGGCTTGGAGGGTCTCGAAGTACCCGGGCTTTTCCGTGGGGTGGAAGCGCTCCATGCCGTGCGATCGGAGGAACTTTACGTGGTCGTCGGGGAGGTAGAAGTGGCGTTTGTCCTCCGCGATGATGCGCTCCTGGAAGCCGCCCATATCGTCCCAGGGATTGAAGTGCATCTTGCCGATCCCTGCCGTTCTGCGGTTCCGTCCGATGAGGGCAGGCCAGGTCGGGACGCTGTCGGGTAACCAGTGCCCGTTG
>JASLMQ010000869.1 GCA_030746455.1 Candidatus Latescibacterota bacterium | reverse complement strand
GAGGCCCTCGTACTGCCTCAGAAGTCGCTGAAGGGCTAGATCACCTGGAGGCAGCCCTATGTTCGGTGGCAGTGGCAAGAAGGGGTTTGTCAGGACGAAGGTTTCCGCGACAGAGAAGACCCTGTCCTACCTGATGCTGGTCCTCATCGCGGCCGTGGGCATTGCCGTGTATCTCAAGGGTCAGAGCTTCGACCCGGCGCTCTTCTCCCTGGATCGCAGCGAGCTCGCCGCGGTCCAGCCAGTAACGAGTCGAACCGTGGCAGACGAGTCCGAGCTGCTATACGAAGGGGAATACGAGGGCGAGGTCCGGTCAGAGCCATCGGCCGGTCCTCAAGCTCCACCCTCTCCGGACCTGCTATCGAACATCTCGCCGGCCGGCTGGAAGGCACTCGGCGGCATCGAGTACTTCACCGCGGAGACCCTTTACGAGAAGATCAACGGCCGGGCCGAGCAATACCTGGCCTACGAGGTCGCGGACCTCACCTTTGCCGGTCTCGTCGCGGGCGACAACGATGCGGCCTTCATCGACGTGTTCGTCTACGACATGGGCGAGACCCTCAACGCCTTCGGCATCTACTCGATCGAACGAGCCGCCGGCCAGCCGGCTGTCGACTTGGGCCGGGAAGGCTACCGCGCGGAGGCAAGCATCTTCTTCTGCAAGGGATCGTACTACGTTCAGGTCATTACGTCGGAGTCGGGCGACAGAATGAAGCAGGCCGGCCTGGCTGTGGCAAGCACCGTGGCATCCCGACTCGAGGATACCGGAGAGGCCATCTGGGGGTACGACCTGCTGCCCGCGGAGGGGCGGATCGCGGGTACTCTGCAGTACTATCTGAAGGACGCCTTGAGTCTTCACTTCCTGGTCAACACCTCCACGGCACGCTACCGCCAGGATGGAGCCGAGGTCGCCGCCTTCGTGTCGGACCAGGGCTCGGCCGACGCCGCTTCGAAGGCGCTTTCGAGCTACGCCAGCTACATCGAACGATACGGTAGCGTGGCCGGACGCAGAGATGTGAAGGGCACATCGCTGTTGGCAGGCGACATGGGCGGGGCCTTCGACATTGTCTTCCAGGAAGGAACGCTTGTCGGTGGCGTCAGTATGGCCTCCGATCGAGCTGCAGGCGAGGGGTTGGCTGCCCGGCTTCTGCAGCACCTACAAGACAGGTGACGGAGAGAACCGTGGCTGGCAAATCGATAGAGCGAAGGGACTTCCTCCGGCGCGCGGGAATCACCGGGCTTGCCGTGGCGGGTTCCGCTGCGGGGGCCGCGTGGCTCTACGATCCTCGCGGCGGCGCGGAGTACTTCCGGCAGCAGGGAGAGGCCGGCGGCGAGATGCTCCCGTCCTTCCGTGTGGATCGGGCAGACGGATCCGTGGACCTGGCCATCTCGCGGGGTCGGAACTCCGAGGGTATGGTGCGTGCCGCGCTCGGCGAGATGGGCGGCATCGAGGCCTTTGTCCAGAAGGACGATGTGGTGGTGCTCAAGCCCAACGTCGCCTTCGACCGCGCCCCCGTGCTGGGTGCCACCACCAGCCCCGAGGTGCTCAAGGGCGTAGCCCGGCTCTGCCGCGAGGCCGGTGCGCGCAAGATCATCGTCGCAGACAATCCCATCAATCAGCCGGAGGGCTGTTTCTACAAATCGGGCATCCAGCGCGCGGCGGGCGAGGTGGGCGCCGAGCTCATGCTTCCCAAGCCAAGCGCCTTCAAGCCGCTGAAGATCGACGGCGAGGTCCTGAGCACCTGGCCGATGTTTCACCGTCCCTTCGAGGAGGCCACCAAGGTCATCGGCGTTGCCCCGTGCAAGGACCACAACCTCTGCAGCGGTTCCATGACGATGAAGAACTGGTACGGCCTGCTCGGGGGACGACGCAACCAGTTCCACCAGCACATCCACGGCATCATATCGGACTTCCCGCACATGATTAAACCCACGCTGGTCGTGCTCGATGCCACCCGCGTGCTCATGCGGAACGGCCCGACGGGGGGCAGCATGAGCGACGTGGCCGAAGGGAACACGCTGGTCGTGGGAACCGATATGGTCGCCGTGGACACCGTGGGCTACGGTCTGCTGGGGCGAGATCCCGCCAAGCTGGAATACCTCCACAAGGCGGAGGCCCGGGGTCTGGGCACCACGAAATGGCGCCATCTGAACTGGAGGGAGATACAGGTCGGCTGACCACCCAGCCGCAGGAGAAAGTGCGATATGCGCATCACCCGCGTACGCGTTGCAGCTCAGGCCTTCTTCATCCTGCTATTCCTGTTCTTCGCATTCGTCACCCAGTTCGGCTACCTCAAGGGATATCCCGTCTCGCTCTTCCTCGAGGCCGATCCCCTGGTGGCGATCGCCACGGCCATTTCCACACACGCCGTGTACCAGGGCCTCTTGTGGTCGTTGGTGATCCTCATTCCAACGCTTCTCCTCGGACGCGTCTTCTGCAACTGGATCTGCCCCTTCGGAACACTGCACCAGATCATCGGGTGGCTGTTCAACGCCCGCGGGAATGACGAGAAGATCCAGAGCAACCGCTACAAGAAGGTCTTCGCCCTCAAGTACTACATCCTCACTGCCTTCGTGCTGGCCGCGATCTTCGGCAGCCTCCAGATCGGCCTGCTCGACCCGATCTGCCTGCTGGCGCGCTCGATGACCACGTCGGTGCTGCCGGCTATCGACCAGCCGACCGAGTGGATTTACGTGCGACCGCACGTGCACCAGCTCGGATGGGTCGTTGGCGGCCTCTTCCTCTTCTTCGTGGCGATGAACCTGGCGATCCCCCGGTTCTTCTGCCGTGTCGTCTGTCCGCTGGGCGCCACCCTGGGCGTGCTATCCCGGTTCTCGATCTGGCGCGTCGAGCGCGACACCCAGAAGTGCGTGGACTGCGACCTCTGCCTGCAGCGGTGCGAGGGGGCCTCCGACCCCCACACCAACCTGCGGAAGTCCGAGTGCTTCGTCTGCTTCAACTGCATCGATGACTGCCCCTACGATGCCCTGAGCTTCAAGGCCCTGCCGCCGCCTGCCCACGAAGTGACCTACCCCGACATCGCGCGCAGGAAGGCGATCTTCGCGGGCCTCACCGGCCTGCTCTTCTTCTCCTTATCCAGGCGAAGCGGTGACCTGACCAAGAACTTCAAGAAAGAGGTCATCCGCCCTCCGGGATCGGTCGCCGAGCCCGACTTCCTGGAGCGCTGCATCAAGTGCGACCAGTGCATCCGGGTCTGCCCCACCAACGTGCTTCAGCCCGCGATGTTCGAGTCCGGTGTGGAGGGCGTCTGGACCCCCATCATGAACATGAAGATGGGCTACTGCGAACTCAACTGCACCCTGTGCGGCCAGGTCTGCCCCACGGGGGCCATCCAGAAGATCGGCATCCCCCAGAAGCTGGGTCTTGGTGAGTTCGCGGACCTGGGTCCCGTGAAGACCGGCACGGCCTTCTACGACCGCGGGCGCTGCCTGCCCTGGGCAATGGACACCCCGTGCGTGGTTTGCGAGGAGGTCTGCCCGACCTCGCCCAAGGCCATCTTCTCGCGCGAGGTCGAGATCACCAACCGTTGGGGAGAGAAGGTCAAGCTTCAGCGGCCCTATGTGGATCCCAATCTCTGCATCGGCTGCGGCATCTGCGAGCACGAGTGCCCCGTCAAGGACCATCGCGCCATCCGTGTCACCGCCGTGGGTGAGACGCGCTCCAGGGACCGCTCCCTGCTCCTGAGCCCTGGCGGTTCGACGAAAAGCTAGACTGGCGGCTTGAGATAGCGAGAGGGGCATCTGGAATCACCAGATGCCCCTCTCGCTTGTGTGACCGGACCCGTCCCCTATTCCTTTAGCGTCGCGACCTCCTTGGTGAGGCGATCGACCCGCCGGCGCATGCGCTCCAGCGCCCGCCGCGTCTCCTTGGGTATCTGCACGCAGTGCTCGCAGTAAGAGCGGGTGGCCAGGCCCTTGTGCTCGGGGTATGGGTAGCCCTCACCACACGCTCGGCAGGTCCTGGGATCGGACTTCTCATCGGCCATGGTTCCATCCACCTCCCTGATCCCGCTGGTCACGCTTTTCGCGCTTTTCGCGTCTTTCGTAGTTTCAAGGTTCTAAGTGGATCAAGACTGGTCACCGACGAAGTAGCGCACCCGCTCCTTCTTGAACTCCCGGGTGCTGTACAGGATCTGATGCTCGAGGTCGCCGAATTCGTCCAGCACCTGTTGCACGACCGCCTCGCACGCACGCTCCTCGCGTCCGTGGATCATCGTGTACAGGCTGTAGGGCCAGTCCTCGTAGGTCGGACGCTCGTAGCAGTGGCTGATCTGGGGGATCTGGGCGCAGAACCTCCCCACGGCCTCGACCTGGTCCGTCGGCACCCGCCAGACGACCATCGCGTTCGCCGTGAACCCGGCCTCCCGGTGCCTGTAGACCGCGCTGATGCGCCGGAGTCGTAAGGAGGCCATCATCTCCCGGGCCCAGTCGAACAGGGCCTCCTGCGAAAGGTCCAGTCGCTCGGCCATCGGCGCATACGGCCTCTCCACGGCCGGGAAATCGCTCTGGAGCTCCCGGATGGCCGACTTGTCGGCGTCGGTGAGCGGAGGCAACTCCGGGGCGTCACCGATAGACATCGGCTCGGCGGGATCCGGGGTGTGCACATCATTGCCGGCGATGTCTAGCCTCACGCCGATCCGGAACACCCGTACCGTGGGCAGCGCGATGTGCCCTTCGAACCCAGCCTCATTGGCCAGCGCCTCCAGAGCCGACTCGAGGTCCTGGTCCGGCTCGATTGCCAGCGTAAACCACAGGTTGTAGTCGTGAGGGCGAAGGTAGTTGTGGCTGACGCCCGGATGCCGGCTTACCGTCGCAGCCCCTTCCTCCAGACGGTCTTCGGGGAGCCGGGCTGCCACAAGCGTGCTCTTGTAGCCCAGCTTCCGTGTGTCGAAGATGGCGCTGAGCTGCCTGATGATACCCACCTCCCGAAGACGCTGGATGCGGGACATCGTCTCCTGCTCAGAGATTCCCAAAGACTCGCCCACAGCCCGGTAAGGACGATCCACCAGGGGGAAATCCCCTTGAAGGGTATCCAGCAGTTCTCGGTCCTTCCGGTCCAGGCCCTCTGCAGTCCTGCTGTCCGTCATCGCTTCAGCTCCCCGGCCCGTCCGTGTGGGCCGACCGCTCCAATCACCTCAGTTCTTTCCATTCGTCGACCATCGCCAGGGTGTTTTCCCAGGGCATGATCGCATGGGACGACGGACAGGGACACAGAACCAGTCCGGTCTTCCCAAGGGTTTGGAAGGTCTCCCGTACCGCCTCTCTCACCGGCTCTAGGTCATCGCTCCACAGGTGGTAGGTGTTGCTGGGCCCCGTCCAGAAGCTCTTGCTCTGTCCCAGCTTGTGGCGGATCTCTCCGAGGTCGACACCGTGAAAGGCGATGTCGATATAGATGATCGAGTCCAGGTTGAGGGTCTGGAGGTAGTCCAGCATGGGCATGATGCCCGTGTGGATCGTGTAGCAGATCACGCTCCCGTTCGCATGAACCAGGTCGGCCTCTGCATTCAGGTAGCCAGCCAGGAAGCGCTCGAGCATGGCCGGGCTGTAGAAGTCGCACGTCTCGTAGTAGCCATCCCTGCGCACGATGTCGATGCCGCCTTCCGTGGCGATCTCCATGTTTCGCGCGTTGATCCGATGGCCGAGCTCGAGATAGGCCTTCACCAGCTCAGGGTTCTCGATCGTCATCAGACACAGGTCCTCCGCGCCGAACATCTTGTGCGCAGTGGTCATCCCGTGCACGCAGTTGATGTAGGTCGCCACACCGTACTCTGCCGAAAGCGCCCTGGCTTCGTCGATCCGACCCCGAAGCCGGTTCACGTCCTCCTCTCGCTCGGGCGGCTTGAGGATGTGCCGGAAGCAGGCGAGATCGGCCTCCGAGGTGATCCAGGGCTTCACGTAGTGGGGCACGTTGAAGGCGCTGGACAGCGGTATGTCCAGTCCGTGGGGCCACCGCGCATCGAATCGGATGGACGCCTCCACGTCGCCCGACGGGGTGTGATAGACCTTGTGGATGACGTCGTCCTCCGCCCACACCCTCGAGGTCACCTCCGGCTCGGGGCAGCACTCCTGCAGCCCCGCCTGGGCGCAGATGTCGATCCCCAGCTCACCCGTGCAATAGGCGATCCGGTCTTCCTGAGAGGCCCCCTGGTCCCAGGGAAACTGCCACGAGCGATCGACGCGCTGGATCGGCCGCAGCGGGTTGAAGTTCGCGGTGAGCGGTACGTAGTCCACCTCTTCCCGGTGAATGGCTGCCAGCATCCTCTCGCGTGACGTCATCGCTCCCATCTGGTCTCGACTCCCCTTCCCGGTGATGTCTACAGCCTGCCTTCCCGACCCCGCCCGATGATGTCCATCCAGGCGTCCCAGGTCTCGCGCGGCTGCTTCTCCAGCGG
>JASLMQ010000868.1 GCA_030746455.1 Candidatus Latescibacterota bacterium | reverse complement strand
GAATGGGGGGTGCACACCGCAGCTCGTAGCCCAACGTGATCGGGACGACCGTGACCTTCTCCCCGCGCCGGACGAAACGCTCCTCGACCTTGTTGCTCAGAACGCGCGCCAGGGGGATCTCGGCCAGCCGGATGTGGCCGTGGGGGTCTCGCTCCAGCTCCACGCCCGGGATGTCCTGGAGCTCTTCCGGATCCAGCTTCTCGCCGATTCCCTCAGCAATGAGGGCCACTCCGTCCTGGCGGTCCATCGCGCCTCGCTTGATCATCGCGCCCTCTAGGACGTCGCAGACGTCGTCGAGCGAAAGGGTCTCGCCGGGGAACTCCTCTCCGATGATCGAGAAGGTCGCCCCCGACGCCTTGCCGATCCCCATGGTGAGGTGGCCTGCCTTCCGACCCATCGTGACCACGAAGTACCACCGGATGGTCGTCCGGGCATCCTCCATCAGGTTCTGCACCAGGCCCACGCCCACGCTCCGCGCGGTCTGGAAGCCGAAAGTCGGCATGTTGCCCGGCAGCGGAATGTCGTTGTCGATGGTCTTGGGCACGTGGACCACGCGCACGCTGCCGTTGGTGGCCTTGTAGACCTCGCTTGCGGAGAAGGCCGTGTCATCGCCGCCAATGCTCAGGAGGTAGTCCAATCCAAGCTTCTTGAGCGAATCCACCACGGCCGCCATCGTTTCCGGGCTCTTGGTGGGATTATCGCGTGCCGTGCGGAGGACCGACCCGCCCTGGAAATGGATACGGCTCACCTCCGCGATGTCCAGGCGACGGACCTGAGAGGTGTCGCCCTGGCACAGCCACTTGTACCCGTCGAAGATGCCGTAGACTTCCAGGCCGTTGTTGATGGCCTCGATGGTTGCCGCGCCGATGACCCCGTTGATGCCCGGTGCGGGCCCGCCTCCCACCAGGATAGCGAGCTTTTTGCGGGTCGAACTCATCCCATCTCCCTTCCTGCTTGCTTCCCGGACGGCCACCGCCTGTCCGGAAACCTCATCGGTAGCAGATTCGGTTTCGGGTCTACAGCGGCGTGGGGCGACTGATGATCTGGAGCAGATTGCCTTCGGGATCCTTGAAGAACCCCACCTTGACACCCCCACCGGCCTCCCGCACGTTCTGCAGCAGGACCCCCTTGCCCCCCAGGTCCTTCACCACCGCGTCGAAGTCGTCGACCGAGACGGCCAGATGGGCCCAACCTGCATCGGCGTCGCCGCGAGCGGCCCGGGGGGAATCGCTGGCGGGAATGATCTCGATCAATCCGGTTCCCAGCTTGATGAAATAGGTCGGGGGGGCCTTCTCGTTGTCATAGGCGATCGTGAACCCGAGCGTGTCGCAGTACCATCGGCTGAGGGCCGTCGTGTCCTTCGCGGCGATGGCCGTGTGCTCGATTCCCGTGTACATCGGTCGTCTCCTCTCGAGCGGTTGGGCGGTCCCTATCCACGCGGCGACCGGTATGCCGCGGCGTTACGGCGAACGGCGGGTGCACCGGTTTTCGGCACCCGATCCAATGGCGAGAAAGCGTGCCTTGGTAACCTGTCAATATAGTGTACATCTCTCCGAAACACAACTGGATATCGCAACTCCGGGACCGCTTGATCACCCCCCCAGCCTTCACCCGTCGGCCGCCCCGGATCGGGACCTTCCTCCGGGGCCAGCGCGAAGGTAATGGGGTAGGAGGTGTTCTCCATCCGGCTCTGAATGGGCCCGGGGGCGCACCTGTGGAACACGTGCATCATACGGGGATTGCTCACCAGCACATCCGCCCTGGACCCTTCGATCCCCTGTTCCCGGGCGACCTCGATCAGCCCGTCGATCAGATGGGTGCCGATATGCCTCTCCTGCCAGTCGTCCCGCACCATGAAGGGGTCCTTCTCCTGACCCATTCGGCACTCCCACTCGGGTCCACGAGGCCGCCGGAGGACATCAGATATACTAATATCTAAAATACTTCAAATGAAGTCAAGCTAAAGGAGAGGGGGCTCAACCGAATGTCGAGGCGTCGATCTTGTGCTTGGCCAGAAGGCGATGGAGGGAACGACGGTCGATACCG
>JASLMQ010000867.1 GCA_030746455.1 Candidatus Latescibacterota bacterium | reverse complement strand
GTGCTTGCCGGTTCGACGGCAGCGACTTCACGACGTTCGACAGGGATGACGGCCTGGCCGGGAACAAGGTGTACAAGATCACCGAGGATAGGGAGGGCCAGGTGTGGTTCGCCACAAGTACCGGAGCCAGCCGGTTCGACGAGCAGTCGTTCCGGAGCTTCAATGAGCACGACGGCCTTCGTGGCGAAAGCGTGCGAAACATTCTGCAGGACCGAAGAGGATACGTGTGGCTGGCAACGAACCGCGGGGCCAGCCGCTTCGATGGATCGACGTTTACCAACTATGGGAAATCCGATGGACTTGCAGCAAACTACGCCTACGGTATTCTGGAGGACACGCGAGGTTGGATCTGGATCGTTCACTGGGGTGTCGTTACCCGGTACGATGGACAGTCCTTTACCGTGTTCTCGGGAAGGGATGGGCTGCCGGGATCCCGCATCAACAAGATCGCGGAAGACGGACGGGGGCACCTGTGGTTCACGACCTGGGGCCGGGGGCTGAGTCGGTATGATGGGGAACGTTTTCAGAGATTCACTGAAGAGGACGGCCTGGTGAGCAACTGGGTGTGGGGACCAGCGACGCATGTTGACGGAGAAGGACGACCGTGGTTCGGCACCTGGTCTGGGCTGAGCGTGTTTGACACGGACGGCTTTCTGAGTTTCGCAGCGCGTGACGGGGTTGCTAGCAGCACCTGTTCTGCCATTCTGCAGGACCGGTCGGGCGCCATGTGGATAGGGCACGGATTCGGTGGCTCAATAAGTCAGTTCGAAGGAGATACGTGGAAGACCTACGAGCGGGCAGGCGGCCCCACCAACAGCGTCGTGTTTACCATGCTGAAGGACAGCAAAGGGGATCTCTGGTTCAGCTCCATCGGCGAGGGCGTCACCCGCTACGATGGGCGTGCCTTCACGGTCTTCGGAGAAGAGGGCGGCCTGGCGGACGACCGCATTCACTCGCTATTTGAGGATACCGATGGGGCCATGTGGCTGGGCCACCACCGGGGCGTGACCCGTGTACTCGGAGACCAGGGAACAACCTTCACGCCTGCTGACGGCCTTCCCAGCAGAACGATTCTCGGGATGAACCGCGATCGGAACGGAATGCTCTGGCTCTGTACCCCGAACGGTGCCGTTCGCCTCGACGGAAGGAGTCTCTCGATCTACACGCGCGAAGACGGCCTGTGCAGCAACCGGCTCTATGAACTCCCAATGGACGCGAATGGGGATCTCTGGTTCTGTTCAGGCGATATGTGGGATGCGGCCCGGTCTGGCTCAGGTGTCACCCGCTACGATGGGGAGCAGTTCACCACCTTCACCTCAGCGGATGGCCTGGCCAGTGACTGGATCTCGATCGTCCATCAGGCCAGAGACGGCGTCTGGTGGTTCGGAACGAACCGGGGCGTGACCCGCTTCGATGGAACGGAGTGGAAGACATACACAGGTGAAGACGGTCTGGCACACGATGCGGTCCACGCCGTCTTCCAGGACGCAGCCGGTCACATGTGGTTCGGCACCTCCGGGGGAGTCAGCCGCTTCGACGGCGAAGCATTCACGTCTTACAGGGAAGGTGAGGCACCCAACGGCGGCCACGTCCGAAGCATTCTGCAGGAGCCGTCCGGAGCCATGTGGTTCGGCACCGGCCACGGAGCCGTGCGTTACGTCAAGCCCCCGGCCTCACCACCGTCCGTCCGGATCGACGCCGTGGTGGCCGACCGGCGGTACACGGACCTCGATGCCCTCTCGGTTCCGTCCACATCTGGCCTGGTCACGTTCGAGTTCAGCGGCAGCAGCTACCGGACGCCGCACGAAGCCATCGTCTATCGCTACAAGCTTGACGGCCATGACCAGGAGTGGCAGACCATCTCCGAGCCTCAGGTCGAGTATCAGGATCTCCCAACAGGTAGCTACACATTCACCGTCCAGGCCGTGGATCGGGACCTCGTCTACTCGAACGCGCCCGCCAAAGTTGTCCTAACGGTTCACCTGCCCTACGACCGGATCGGCCTGGCGGCGGGACTTGGCATCGCCCTGATCCTGGTCGCCTGGCAGACCGTGCGCGTGCTCCGCCGCGATCGCAGGCTCCAGGAATCCGTGGCCGCCCTGTCGGACGCCAACAAGGAGCTCTTCGGCGCCAACCAGCAGCTCCAGCGCGAGGGCGCCGTCGCGCGTGTCCGGTCACAGGTCCAGGCCATGGAGCAGGCCTCCGACTTCGAGCGCGTGCTCTCACTCGTGTCAGAGGACCTCGAGGCCGCCGGCCTCACCTTCGACACCTGCGGGATCGACGTGCTGGACGAGCCGGTGGACGATCCCACGATGGCCACCTTCGAGCGCCACGGCTTCGGCTACACCGCCTACAAGCTCGATCCGGAGGGGAGCCTCGAACAGGAATCCTACAATCTCTCCGCGCCGTTCCCCGAGGTCTACCGCGAGATGATCGAACGCTTCGTCGAGGGCGAGCCCTGGCAGGCCCTCGTCGGCGGCACCAACGCCATCGTCGAGGTCCCCATCACGTCCTACGGACGCCTGCGCCTCACCGCGTCCGATCGTCAGACGTTCACCGATGGCGACATCGACACCCTGAGAGACTTCGCGGCCGCCATCGCGCTGGGCTATGCCCGCTACCTGGACATCCGCGAGATCCAGCTGCAGACGGAGCGCAAGTCATCCTTCCTCGCGAGCATGTCCCACGAGCTGCGCACGCCCATGAACGCCATCATCGGCTTCACCAACATGGTCTTGCGCCGCGAAGGCGACCGGCTCTCGGACAGGCAGCGCGGCAACCTGTCCAGCGTCATCGACGCCGGCAAGAGACTGTTGGGCCTCATCAACGACCTGATGGATCTGTCAAAGATCGAGGCCGGGCGCATGGACGTCGAGGCCAAACGCTTCAGCGTCGACGTCCTGGTCCGCAGCTGCTGCGCGGAGGTCGAGCCCCTGGTGAAACCGGGCGTGAAGCTCGCGTGTGACGTCTCGGCCGACGTCGGCGATGCCCAGACCGACGAGGGACGCGTGCGCCAGATCCTCACCAACCTGCTCAGCAACGCCATCAAGTTCACCGAACAGGGCCAGGTCACCGTCCGCGCGCTGAAGGACGCCGACGACATGGTCATCACGGTGGCGGACACCGGCGCCGGCATCCCGCAGGACCAGCTGGACACGATCTTCGAGGAGTTTCAGCAGGTCAAGGGATCGGACGCCGAGCGCAAGGGCACCGGTCTGGGTCTGCCCATCTGCAAGGGCTTCGCCGAGCTGTTGGGAGGATCGATACGCGTCACGAGCGAGGTAGGAGCGGGATCCACCTTCACGCTGCGGATCCCGATGGTGTATGGGGAAGGAGCGGAGAACCTATGAATCCGGGACAGCATGTGTCGTAGTACTGGACCCAGACCACAGCGCACTTCCCCCCTTTGCTCGCAGCGGCCTGTCCGCCGTAGCGGCGAAGCCGCGGAGGTGGATGCTGCGAGGAAGGGGGGGTAGGGGGGGATCCGCGGCACTACGAGACCGCCATCGTGCCGCGCTAGCTACTCGCGCGGCAGCCAGGTCACAGAGATCATGTTCTCGACCTCCGCGAACTCCGGATCGCCCGTGAGCACGGATCCTTTGAGCTCAGATGCCGCAGCAGCAGCGAAGGCATCCGGGTAGGACAGGTTGGCCGTGGCCTTGATGTGCGCGGCCTGCAGGATCCGCTCGCGCGTGGCCGGCATCAGCTCGATCGGGAGCTGCTCGATGGTGGCAAGCGCCCTCTGCGCCGCCGGCAGGCCTCTCTCGCGCTCGGCGATGTAGAGGACCTCTCCGAGGTTGATCTGGGACATGCATACGCAGGCACGACCCTCCTCGGCGTCGCGGAGGATCGCCTGGACCTGATCGGACCCGGCTTCCGCCCCGAAGAGCGCGAGCACGGCGTAGCTGTCGAGAACCGTGACCGGGGGGTCAGGCATCGGCCTGGTCCCTGGCATGCTCGTCGAGCAGCGCCCCGG
>JASLMQ010000866.1 GCA_030746455.1 Candidatus Latescibacterota bacterium | reverse complement strand
GGGAACGTCTGCTTGTGCCACACGGTGGCCACATTTCCGGGCTGACCCTTCCCGGCAGGGTTGGCCTTCACACGGATGTGCCCGTTTTCGATCCAGATCTTCTCGCCACCCTCCACCCACCAGTTCTCTGGCGGTGCCGATCCATCCTCACACCCAGAGAAATCCTCGAACATGAGCACGTTCCCGTCCCCCATGCCAGACCCTCCTCTCTCTGGGCCGTCACATCCCGCGATTGCCGCGGCTGCGATCAGCCCGATCCATACCGCCCAGCCGTTCTTCTTGACTAGACCAGCCACAAGTCCAATACCTCGGTCTCAGGACGCTACACCTTCCACCCGCACGTACGCCTCGGCCGCCCGTCCGGACGCCAGCTCCTCCACGTGTATCCGCCACAGCCCCGGCACGTCGTTGGCGGCGGTCTCCGCCGAGATCTCCACGCGACCGTCCCTGGCTCCGTAGTGCCCGCTGAACTCCGCCGCCCTGCCGTGGGGGTCGAGCAGCTCGACCCTCACCGGCACGATGGCGTCCAAGGCAGCCCCATCGACGTCCACAACCGTCGTGGCGATCGTGATCGTCGTCCCAGGACGGGCCGATATCGGGGCCTGGATCTCAATGCCTCCGATCTCCTGTTCCGTGATCATCAGCAGCTGTCCCTCACACGGCCCCAGGTGGCACCCAATGCCGATTCCCTCCCCCTCCCGGTCCGCCTCGAGCTTGCGATGCGCCACCAGGTCATAGACGTTCCCCGAGCTCCGTCCAATCCGGAGATGGGTATCGGACGGGAGGCCGTTCTCCATCACCAGGCCATGGTGTCCCACGTAGTCTCCGAACTCCCTCAGGTCGTTGACAGCAAACAGATAGTCCGTCGAGCCATACCGACGCACCCGGGTGATCACGTTCGGATCGGTCGATTCGGCGTACCGTTTGTAGCGGGTGTCGAGCTCCTGACGCAGGCGCCTCGCCGCGTCGAGCATCCGGGTCCGCGCCTGGTCGGCCTCCCTGGGACGCTCCCAGCTCTCGATCATGATGTCGGGCTCGATGGCCGGACAGAGGTGGTCGTCACCGATCACGATGCCCCCACGGTTCTGAAAGGCCTTGATCTCCTCGACCACCGACGCCAGCATGACGTCGCAGTCGGCCAGCACCAGCACCTTGAAGGCGCCCAGCCCGTCCCTCTTCACCGTCTCGTCATAGACCACCCGGGGTTGCAGCTGTGCGTAGTGCAGGATCAGGTAGGCGTCTCCCGCCCAGCCGTGGTTCCAGCCGTAGGTCCCGCGCCCGGCGAACATCTGGGAGGCGAAGCTCTCCAGAAAGGCCACATCGCTGGGACAATCGGGAACCTGCACGAGCGTGGGCCCGAGTGGCTCGACCACCGTGTCCACCAGCCGTCTGAGCTCGTGCCGGGTCTCCGGATGGGTGTACCGGTAGGAACGGTGATCGCCGCCGCAATCCACGAGCGACTGCCAGCCGTGGTACATAATCCCCTGGATCGGCCTGGAGATCTTGACCCAGAAGGCCTCGCGCAGATGCATCGGGGAGATGGTGATGAACCGCGCGTCAGGGATCTTTCGCTCCCAGGCCGCCTGGTACTGGCCCGAGGCGTCCACCCGCCCCGTTCCCATGGGGGCCGTATCGTGGTCATCGAAGGCTGCGTGCTGCGCCCCGGCCTCCTCACCCGGCTCCGGAGCCGTCTGCGACCGGTACCAGATGATCTGCGTCATCTTCATGACCGTCTGGTCCGGCCGGTCGGCCCCGGCAGCCATGCAGAAGAGCTCATCTGTGGCCAGGCCGATCCGGATGGGGTCGGGATAGGAGTAGGTCCACTGCGAGAGCACGTCCACATCGCCGCCGTTCCCGTAGACGCTGGCGACTCGAACGGCGGGATCGTGGAAGGTCCAGAGGTCTTCGCGACCGGTCGAGCCGAAGCCCTCATGAACCTGTGTGTGCATGGTGTTCCAGCCATCGCCCTCGCGCCAGACCCATCGGTAGTAGATGTAGATCGGGTGGTCGTCCGGAACCACCCGGTTATCCGGCAATCCATCCACCTCTGTGTACGGGGTCCCGCGCATCCCTGCGAGGCCCTCCGGAATCCCGCCGAGACCGGTGGCTTGCTTCAGGGCCGCCTCATCATGGTTGTGGTAGCAAAGCCGCGACTCTCCTCGCACCTCCGTGTGGATCAGCGCCGCCTCCAAGCAGGGGTGCGCGGCGTATGTCCGGGCCAGCGAGGTGCCCGCATTTCGGCAGAACGCCTGGATCTCGGGCAACAGGCCACAGACGTCGTCGCTGTCCTCGTACGGCTTCCCGTCCGGGCCGATTCGACGGCACGGCTCCTTCTCCCGCGCCCAACGGCCCGGGGAGAAGCCGGCGACAGCTCGGATGCCTTTGGCCAGCGCGTTGTCCATGTCGGCGAACGTCTCGGCCACCGCGTCGTCACCGGCAATCTGCACGGGGCCGCCGGCCTGCCAGACCCGCTCGAGGTCGGCAGCGATCCCGATCGCGTGAGTGAAGCCGATCTCCTTAAGCCGGGCGATCTCCTTCAGACCTGCCCCCCACATGATCACCGGCATGGTGTGAGGGAGCGTGCGTGGTACGATCGTCAGCTCGACCGTCTCGGTGCAACAGGGCTCTCGGCCCTCCGACGCCACGGTGGCCGACAGCGCGTAGTCTCCAGGGCGGAGCGTCGTATCCACCTCATACGTCACCTCGCACGATCCGTCTGCATCGAGGGTCCCTATCTTCGTGGTCTGCTCCGCGAGGCCACCCATCGAAAGCGCTACCGACGCGCCTCGAAGCGCCTCACCTGTCCGGTTAAGCACCGCGAGCGTCACGGCAGCCGCCTGCTCCATCCGCACGAACACCCTTCGGCACGATCGTATCTCCAGACTCAGGTCGCAATCAGATCCTGACATCTCCCTATCTCCTCTTTGGCTCTACTACTTCCAAGGCCGGCCTTGTTCCCTGCTACATCTCGTGCGTCGAGGGAAGCGACCTGCCTCCCGTGACCCCTGCCGACCTGTGTCGGTTCTCTTTCGCGCATTTCGCGTCTGAAGCCTGCCCCGAGTAGTCCTCCAAGCTGCAACCTGTCCACCGTAGCTTCAGCTAAGGCAGAAGCAGTGAAGGAGGACGTATCGAGGGGTAGTTACGCCCTTCAAGGATCAGGTTTGGCCAGGAGGCAGAATCGCGAAATCATCGAACCAGTACTCCTGTCCCTCCGCCCCGTTCTGGTGCGTGTAGAACCGGAACCGGCGCAGGTGCGTCACCCTCGGGTGCTGAGTCCTAATGTCCCGGGCATCCACGGTGGCCTCGTGCCACTCGCCGTCGTCGACGAGGCTGTGCGTTCCCGTATCGGGATACGGGCCGCTCTCACGGCTCGGCGTGCCCCCCACGATCACCACGCCGTCGCCATACTCGATCGTCGGGAATGGCTGGAGCCAGATGCCCAGGGGAACGCCGCTCGGGATCCGGTATGCGAACCGGATGAAGGGGTAGGCATCGATGTCCCACTCGCCCGGCGCAAGGGCACAGCTCAGGTCCGATCCGTCAGCCGTCGCATACAGCCTCACGGATTGGGTGCCCTGGTAGCCATCCTCCACGAACTCGTAGCCCGTTTCGCGATTTCCCCTGTAGAACTTGAAGTAGCGCCCGGATTCTGCGGTCATCGGCTCTTCGAAGTCGACGTGAAGCATGGGGGCGTCGGGAGACCGAAGCGCGGCGACCTTGACGAAGGCCACATCCAGATCGCTGCTGCCGTCGGCGTAGTGAACGCGAACCCGCGCGCGGTGGTTCTCCGCGTGCGCGTAGGTGTGAGATACCTGTTCACCGATTCCCGCCGTGCTGTCGCCGAAGTCCCACTCCACCCGATCCACACCCTCCCGAAGATGCTCCACGCTCAGCGACACGTCCAC
>JASLMQ010000865.1 GCA_030746455.1 Candidatus Latescibacterota bacterium | reverse complement strand
CCGGAGAACCCGATGGGTCGAGCGACTGCCAAGGAGGGGCACGGCATTCCCTGACGGTGTTCCCGTCTGCCTTCTGCCTTCTGCCCTCTCACGGACAGCGCAAGAAGATAAGCGTTCCACCTCTCACGATCAAGCGCCACGAGATCGATATGGCCACCGTTTACTCCCAGGCGCTTTGTGCCTATATTCAGCACGTCCTGAATCGGTGCGGGAAGAACCACCCTTGACGCAGGCAAAAAGGAACGAGAACGAGGGATATGGACATATTTACGCAACTGCAGACGAGTGCAAACACATGGGCGAGAGCGCACCTGGCCACGATCGCAATGGTCTTCACGACGTCTCTGCTGGTAATCTACGGGGACAACATCAACCGGGCGGTCAAGGGATGGGTGCACGACCGGCATTTCGTGGTCCGGGCATTCGCATTCATCCTGCTGTGCAGCTTCGGTTACGCGTTTCTGACGTCGACGATCACGCCGGCGGTGACGAAGGCACTGGTCTGGATGGGTGAGCCCTACCTGGCGGTCTCCGTGGTGCTGGCGTTCGTCCTGATCGGGGTGCTGGCGGATCGGAAGCGGTATATGTGAGTGAGAAGGCAGAAGGCAGAGGGCAGAAGGGGGCAATGATACTGGCGGTCTGGCTGGCGTGATGGGATCGTCGCAGGGGTGCCGGACCTATCCCCCCTTACCCCCCTTCCCGGCACGGGAAGGGGGGAACATCGTGTACACAATGGGCTGGATGATTGGCTGCAACCGATTGCTCGGATGTTATGCCTGGTGGTCCGCAATCTCCTTCAGGGTGGCAAACGCGGGCTGTCACAATCACCTGGCCAATCTATCGGTTCTCAGCATGATCCACCTTCTGCGGCTTCCCCCTCTCCGCGCCGGAGGGGGACACGAGGGGGTGAGGTCTGCGCGATCGCGCGCGACCCATTGCCCGCATCCATCGCTTACGGCCGTCCGTGGTCCATCGTCTGTGGCCTGCCCGCCGTAGCTGCGGCCTGTCCACCGTAGCGGCTTCAGCCGCGAAGGTGGAAGCAGCGAAGGAGGGTCTGTCGTCGGTTCCTCGAATAAAAAGGCCCCCTTCCCATATCGGGAAGGGGGCCGATACGTCTGCAAGGCCAACGCTAGCTGGCGGGCACTGTCTCCCGGACGAAGGAGAGGAGGGTTTCCAACGTCACGGGTTTCAGGAAGACCTTGCAGACATGAGATTCGAGAAGCTCGGTTACCATCTCGCGCGTGATGTAGGCCGTTATCACGGCGATGGGCGCGGTCACGCCGCTCTTCCGCATCGCGTCGATCACCTCGAAACCGTCCATGCCCATCACCCACAGATCCGTGAGGATCAGGTCGTAATCGTTGAGCATCGTGTCTTCGTAGGCATCCTGGCCGCCCTTGAAGGGCGTGACCTGGAACCCGGCGGCAATGAGGTCTTCGGCCAGGCTCTCGCGGTCGTCGTCGTCGTGATCCAGCAGCAGGATCCGCGAGTGCCCAACGGCCTCCATCGCTGGGGCGGGGGAGCGGTTCATTCGCGGGTCGGCCGCCGGCCGCGACTCGGGCTCCGGCTGCGCCGGCTCCGGCCCTGAAAGGTCCAGCTCGGGCGCCAGATCGGGCAGCTCGGGCAGGTCCTCGAGGTCCTGTGCCTCCGATGCGAGTTCGTCCAGGGAGACCGACGGCGCGAGGGAGCAGTTCAGCAGCGATTCCGCGGCGTTGATCAGCTCGCCGTATCCGAAGGGCGACGAAAGGAAGCAGTCGACCTCGCCGGACGCCGTGGGGGTCTGCCAGCTTCGCTCGGGCGCGGTGCCGATGATGGGTGTTCGGATGCCGTACTTGCGCAAGCGCTCCACCAGGTCGATGCCCGTGAACTCGCCGTCCAGGCTGCGGTCCACGATGATGAGGCTGAAGCGCTCGCACATCGCCTTAGCCAGGGCGCGGTGGCCGTCGGTGGCCAGCGTCACGCGGCATCCCGTCTTCTGAAGCATCTTCTGGATCACGTCGAGCACGAGCTCGTTTCGGTGTACCACCAGAATGTTGCCCGCCATTTCCCTTTCCTTCCCTGATACGTCCTGATGCTCAAGTGGGGGAGAGAATCTTACCACAGATGGACACAGATAAACGCGGATAGGAAGAGTCAACTGCGGCTTGGGCCGTTGGGTTCGAGTGCCCCGGGGCCTCCTGGAGCCTGTGGCCCCCACCCGGGTGATACCTGGCTCCTCAGCCCACATCTGTGTATATCGGTGTTCATCGGTGGTTGCTTTAGGTTCTTACGCGTCTTCCCTGAAGCCGTTGAGCACCCGGTCCAGCCGGTTCTGCTCGGCGGTCAGCGCCGGACCCTCCGCCTGGCGCTTTCCGAAGACGCTGTGGTTGCCAACCTTCTCTTTCAGCGATGCCATTCGATTCCGGAACCCGCTCATCAGGCCGCCGCCCATCTCGGCCTCGCCCTGTGGGGCGTTGCCGCCGTAGATCGAAAGGTCCGAGCCGCTGACCGGGGCCGGGCCCGGTCTCAGGCATACCGGGGCAGTCCCCGAGAGCTTCTGAGCTAGCGGGGAGGCCTGGTAAGGAGTCGAGTACGCGGGCTGCAGAGAGTCATCGCCCCCGAAGAGGACCTGTTTCTCATCGTCGTCCCTGGAGCGCAGCATGCCGGCAACCACGAAGTAGGCGACGGCGCCGCAGATGTCCAGGATGATGACGATCTCCAATGCGGTGGTGAGAAAGCCGGTCAACATGGTGTGACTCCTTCTGTGTTTCCAACGGGTCGATGGGGCGCTCGCCCCGAACGACGCGAGCTCAGGGCCTTGGAACGACGGGGTGGGGGCTTAGGGGTCGTCTACTTAGCGACGCGTCGAAGGACCATCTTCACGCGCGCGGCCAGAACGTCCAGGTCCACCGGTTTGTTCAGGTAGTCGTCCGCGCCGTACTCGATCCCGCGCACCGTATCCGAGGCCCCGGTCAGGAAGGCCGTGATCATAATGATCGGGATGTGCGACATCGCGGGATCGCTCTTCAGCCTCTGGCACACCTGGTAGCCGTCGAGCCGGGGAAGCCGGAGGTCCAGCAACACCAGGTCCGGATTCTCCGCTCGCGCCACATCCAGGGCCTCCTGGCCATCGGCTGCCTCCACGATCTGGTATCCCGTGTTCTGGAAGAACTCCGCCCAGGTCTCCCGGGTGGCCTCCTCGTCTTCCACGATCAGCAGCTTCTCGGGCCCGTCCGAGGTCTGGGCCTCCATCGCCTCCAATTCGATGGCGATCTGGGCCAGCGACAGCCCACGCTGCACCTGCATCTCCTTGATAATCTGCTTCTTACCGAGTACGTCGTCCCGGCTGAACAGGTCCTTGTTGCCGATCTTGTCGGCAACCTTGAGGATCCCGTAATTCTTGTACTTCCGGATCGACTCGACCGACTTCTCGAAGATCTGAGCGACCTCCTCGATACCGATCAGCTGCCCGCCGTTGCTCATCTTACTGCCCTCCTCTGAGTGAAGCTTCACCGATTGTCCGCTAGCGTTGACTCAAATATACCGAGTTATACCAAGTAATGTCAAGTACTTTTTTCCGGGCCCGGGTAGGCCATTTTACTATATATCGGAGATACAAGCACTTAGCTTCAGAAAAAAAGTCCGGGAGGGGCGGAAAAATGGGACTTGGGGGTCCTACGAGGTCAGGAAGGGGGGAAGGGAGGCCGGGTGTTACGACTCACGAAAAATCGCGTCGCAAATCACGTTATTCGCATTTCGGGAAGTACCGAAGAGGTAGGGAAAGGAGGGATTTCGTTTGGGAG
>JASLMQ010000864.1 GCA_030746455.1 Candidatus Latescibacterota bacterium | reverse complement strand
TCCGCATCCCCCTTTCCGAGATTTCCCAGATCGAGGTCAAGGGGGCCTTCGGCAGCGGCGCGCTCAAGGTTCGCACGGCCAACACAGGTGCCACGGTCGCCTTCTTCTCCAAATCCCTCCTTCCCAAGTTCTCCAAGGTCTCAAAGCAGATCGAGTCCCTCGTCAAGGAGGCAAGGCCCGTCGGCGACGATGAGGAGATCGTCAAGCGCAACCTCGACGGCGCTCACGGCAAGAAGCGGCGATGCGAGAAGTGCGGAAACGTGATCCCGCGCTGGAGTGGTGTGTGTCCCACCTGCCTGGACCGGCGGCGGCTGTTCGTCCGTCTGATGAGCTATTCTCTGCCGTACTGGAGCCTCGCCACGACCAGCCTGGCCCTCTTGCTGACGGCAACGTTCATCGGGCTCACCCCGCCGCTGCTGATGCGGACCCTGATCGACGACGTGCTCGCGCCGGCCGTGATTGGCGCCGACTCCGGCCCAACCACGCTGGCACCGTCTCGAGCCGACGTCCGCAGCCCCGCGGGCCGGGCGCGGTCGCTCCCGATCGCGCAATCCGCGGGAGCAATCAGCAGGCGCGGGCTGCTGGCCATCCTGGTTGCACTCCTGCTGCTGGTTAACCTCTCCCGCAACGGCCTGGGAGCGCTCAGGACCTACCTTCTGGCCAAGCTCGGCCAGAGAATCACATTCGACCTGCGACGGCAGGTCTACCGTCACATCCACCACCTCTCCCTCACCTTCTACAACGAGAGGGAGACCGGCCGCATCATGGCCAGCGTCACACAGGACGTGGGCCGACTCCAGGACTTCATCAGCGACGGACTCCAGGAGATCATCCGTGACATCGCCACGATTCTGATCATCTGCATCATCTTGTTCTCGCTGAATCCCGGCCTCGCCGCCGTGGTGCTGCTTCCTACGCCCTTGCTCGTGCTGACTACGAGGATCTTCGGCAAGTGGTTCCACGACGTCTATCACAGCCTGTGGCGCCGCTGGGCGGGGATGAGCGCCCTCCTGGCCGACACCATTCCGGGCGTGCGGGTCGTGAAGGCCTTCGCCCAGGAGAAGCGGGAGGTCAACAAGTTCGAAAGGTCCAGCTGGGATCTGCTGGCAGGCGAGGTGCGCGCCGCCCGCGTGCGGAGCGCCTTCGGGCCCATCATGACCTTTATCACCTCCCTGGGCACGCTCATCGTCTGGTGGATGGGGGGAAGTCAGGTCCTGGGGGGCACGCTCACGCTGGGGGACTTCGTGGCCTTCACGGGCTACATGTTCATGTTCTTCCATCCGGTGGAGCATCTCTGCTTCCTGAACCACCGGTTCCAACGAGCGGCCACCTCGGCGGAGCGCGTTTTCGAGGTGCTGGACACCCAGGCCGACGTGGTCGACAAACCCGATGCCGTGCGAATGCCACGCATCGTGGGGCGGGTGGAGTTCAGGAATGTCACCTTCGGATACGAACCCGGCAAACCGGTCCTCAAAGACCTGAACTTTGTCGTGGAACCCGGTGAGATGATCGGCCTGGCGGGCCATAGCGGCGCGGGCAAGAGCACGCTCATCAATCTGATCTGTCGGTTCTACGATGGCGAGGAAGGCGAGATCCTGATCGACGGATACGACATCCGCGACGTGGGCCTCAAGCCCCTGCGCGAGCAGATCGGTGTCGTGCTGCAGGACCCGTTCCTCTTCAACGGCACCATTGCCGAAAACATCGCCTACGGCAAGCCGGAAGCGCCCCTCGACGAGGTCGTCGCTGCCGCAAAGGCGGCCAACGCGCACGACTTCGTCATCGGCTTCCAGGAGGGTTACGACTCGATCGTGGGCGAGCGGGGCATGCGCGTGTCGGGCGGGGAGCGCCAGCGCCTGTCCATCGCGCGGGCCATACTTCGCGACCCTCGCGTCCTCATTCTCGACGAAGCCACGGCCAGCGTCGACACCGAAACGGAGGCAATGATCCAGGAGGCCCTGGAGCGACTGGTCAAGGGTCGCACCACCTTCGCCATCGCACACCGCCTTTCCACCCTGAAGAACTCTGACCGGCTTCTGATCCTCGAGAAGGGCGAGCTCGCCGAGATGGGCACCCACGACGAGCTGATCGTCCAGGACGGTATCTACGCAAACCTGTGCCGGATGCAAACCGAGATGTCGAAGCTTCGGGCCTGGTAACGTCCGGTAGCGGCGATCCGCGATCGACACTGGCATCCGACCCATATCCAAAGGCGCTAGAGCAGAGGATGGAACAACCCGAGCCTTACAAGCTGGAGCAGGAGCTCAACCTCCTCGATCCGAAATCGGTCAAGCTCTACCTCAACGACTTCGAAGATCTCATCCTGGAGATCGACGGTTCAGCGAGGGAGGTCGTTCCCTTCCGAGCCTTCCCGCTGACGGGAGTAGACCAGTTCATCGCCCTGCGGAACACAGACGAGGAGGAGATCGGCATGATTCGCGATATGGCCGATCTGGACGCGGACAGCCGCCGGGCACTCCACGCCGAGCTCGAGCGCGCCTACTTTACCCCGCGGATCACTCAGGTCAACGCCGTGGAAGAGAACTTCCACGTGCCGAAGTGGGATGTGGAAACCGACCGGGGCCCCAGGGTCTTCGAGATCCGCAGCAGCCGGTCCGACGTTCGGGTGATGGCATCGGGCCGAATCTTGTTTCGGGACGCCGACGGGAATCGGTACGAGATCCCCGACTACCGAAGGCTGGACCCCATCAGCCGATCGCTGGTCGAGACCCAGGTCTGAGTCCCATCCGGTCGCGCCAGTGGCCGGAGGCCCTTGACCGGTAGTCGATTACCCCGTAGATTAGCTTGCCTACATTAGTGTATTTGGCTCCCCACGGCACGCACAGCCGCGAGGCCCATACACGTGAAGCTATCGGAATACGCGATCCACAAGCCCATCACGACGGTGATGGTCACCCTCAGCATCGTCGTCCTCGGATTCATCTCTCTCTTCCGCCTTCCGCTCGAATACGCCCCCAGCCTGACCTGGCCGGCGATGTACATCAACGTGAACTATCCCTCTTCCTCTCCGGAAGAGGTCGAGCGGTCCATCACCCGGCCCATCGAAGAGGTGATGGGAACCCTTTCACACCTCAAGTCCATC
>JASLMQ010000863.1 GCA_030746455.1 Candidatus Latescibacterota bacterium | reverse complement strand
GCCGCGGCGCCAAGCGGGCTCTATGGATCAGTTCCCTGCCTGTCTCTGAGCCAGCGCTTCACCGCCTCGGAGAAAGCAACCAGATCGTCAAGGCCCTGAAGATGCTCGTACACGGCATCCCAGTCGATGCTCACATACCCGTGCACGAGGATGTTGCGGAAGCCTGCGATGGGTGCCAGGCCACGGGCAAACTGCGGTTCGAGCACTCCGAGTTCCGCCATACACACGATGGCATCGTGGGCATCGGCCGGCTTCCGTGCTTGCTCTCGAGAGATGATCTTGTTACAGATGTCGATGCAGCACTGAGCCGCGACCTCCAGATTCCTCTCCGCAATGTCCCTCAGGAAGGGATCCTGGTCGAACTCGCTGCGCGCCCTATCCCTGAGCGTCCCTAATCTGCTCAAGCGTTCGCTCAGTTCGTCCAAGCGCCTCCCGATTCCGCTGAACTCTGGCGGCATGATCCCCTCCCCGCAGAATGTCCCGGCGTTGCGACCGAAGAACCGGCAGGCAGTCATAATAGCGGCTCATCGTACCGGCCTCGTATTCCACTCTGGTCTCGACGTCGTGCTCGTACAGGACTTCGCCCTCTGAGATGACCCCATAGGCCAGCTCGACGGCCGCGTCGTTGAGAGAGACGACGTCGATGCGATCGGTGTCCAGCGCCGCCGCCAAGGTCGATCCCAACCGGGCGCGAAGCTCCTCGCGCTCGGGCACGCGTTCGAAGAGGACCCCGAAATCGAAGTCGCTCAGGGGGCCTGCGTCTCCGCGGACGCGCGAGCCGAAAAGGTAGGCGAGCAGAATCTCGGGGATATCACCGACGATGTCGCGGACGATATCCGTCAGGTGGCCTTTGGCGGGTCTGGCTTTCACGGCATGCTTATCCTGTCGATTGGGTCGAGGGCCGCGTTCCACTGGTTTGCCTGAGTCAATATACGAACCGGCTGTGAACGAGTCAACGCAGGAGGGGAAAGGGAGACCGGGGACGGGGAACTGCGAGAACCGACGGAAGACCGGGGACCGGGGAGAAGCGAGACGCGACCGGAGACCGGGGAAGCGGAGAGGCGGAGAGAAGGCGGGAGGCGTGTCAGGGTGCTATGGTGTTACGGTGGTGATGGCATGCATCGATGGCGCGACGTGAAGGGGCCCGCCGCGATGGAATCGCCAGCAAACCCCTGCGATATCACACGTGCTCCAAACTCGGATCGTCCGCGATATAGGCCAACCGTTGGCCCAAATAGGGCAATTGAGATAGGCCATGCCATTTCCGCACCAGGTGATAGGTCGGTGACGTCAGCAATTGACAGTCGTCTACCGCGTCACGCCAGGCAGGACGACGAATCTCAGCCACGGCCTCCCGATCGGGCAACAGGCCGAAATCCCAGGCCGCGCAGAGCCGGGCCAGGAAGTCAATACGCTCGCACCGTGTCTCTACCGTTTCGGGGGGCTCCACATCCGGATAGAGCGCGCCGTCGATCCAACCTGATTCCAAGCTCATCTGTGCAGGAACTCCCTCGAGAACCAGGCTCGAAGCTTCTCAGCTTCGGCCCGCTGTTTGGGATCCGCAATGCCTGCCAGTGGACGGTGTTGAGCAATACGCGTGAGGTGTGTCTCAATGGCCAGGAACGCGCGATCCCGATCCGTATCGCTGCCAGCCAGTTTCTGCCGTTTGCTCCACAGCGCCCAGCAGGCATCGCCAGTCGCCATCCCGGCCTGGCACAATGCAAAGATGTCACGGAAGTCCCGGGGCGCGCCGCGCTCCACCAGGTCCTTCATCTTGCTGGCCACGAGATCGGCGAGGCTATCCAGGGGAATGTCGATCCACGGCGCCGTGGTTGGCGGCTCCAGAAGCGCCGAACGATGGGCAATCTGAAAACTGAAGGTCGTCCTGCCTCCATCCTGCAACTCAATGCTCACCACATCGCCCCATTCGCGCGTTCGAGCCGGCCCAAAGCGGCTCAACGCATCGGCAACCGTCTGCATCACCCGGCACCGGTCCTCGGCGCTTATCTGCTCGCACCACCATGCATCCACATCCCGGGTGGGACGGTAGTCCAGATAGTGCAAGAGGCCAAATGCCCCGCCCAGCACGATTCTGTCCGCCAGGCCTTCCTCCAGCAGAGCGCGCAGGCATGCTTCTCCGTAATCAGGCAGGTTAACCGGCTTGCCAGGATTCGCCTTCACCTGCTCCTCCTCGGGGATATGGGCCTCCGCTGCCACGTACAAGAAGATACGCCGGGTCGGACCTGGGGTCAAGCTGCATGGAGACGGCGAAGACCGACCGGAGACCGGGGACGGCAAGAACCGACGGGGGACGGGTGGAAAGCGACCGAAGACGGGGGACAGGAGACGGAAAGGTAAGCGTTCGGGAGGCGGGCCTGCGGCCGTTCGGCCTGAAGGCCGCCTTCTGGTGGGGCGCTCGACGAATGGATCACGCCCGGCGGGCCGGCTGTGGTGCCTCGTGACGCGCAGGGATGAATCCCTGCGCTGAAGACCCAGGAAGCCCGCCTTCGACGGGCCGAGCTTGCGCCGGGTTGGCGCGTTCTGAAGGACTGATCGGGACCCAGAAAGGCTTCCGTGGACGGCACGCCGAAGCCGAAATCCAATCCGGCCTCGGCCGTAAGGGATCTCCGGCACATCCGGCGGGCGGAAACGGAGAGGAGGGCTGGGAAGATACGGCCCGGAGACAGGCCCGAACGCCGTACTCCGGGTGTCCCTGTTGCAGAACCGGAGCGCCTGGTGTCACTCAGTATGGGCGGAGCTGATTCGCAGGTCGGGTGGAAGTCGAGAAGGGCAGGAGAGAAGGTCGACCGGATACACGCCGCGGTCCTGAACGCCGGGGGCCTCGCAGCGCGCAGACGTGTACCCGCCAAATGTACTTGATACATGTACATTGTTCTTGTATATTCTTTGCGCCCAATACATATATACATCGGAAAGGAGGACGCGATGGCTTCGATCCACCTGCAGCTGCCGGACGACCAGGACACCAAGACCAGAGAACTCGCCATGAAGCTCAACCTGAACCGCAGCGCCTACATCCGCAGGGCGGTGGCCGAGTTCAACGCAAGAGTCGAGAGGGAGCTCCTCACCGAGCAGTTCAGGAAGGCTTCCGAGGTCTGCCGCGAAGAGAGCATCCGGGTCTGTCGCGAGTTCGAGGCCCTGCAGGACGACCCGGGAGATGGCTGATGGACATCGAGAGAGGCTCCTTCTACCTGGCCGACCTGAACCCCAAACGCGGCACGGAACCCGGGAAGACACGCCCGGTTCTCGTGGTCCAGACCGACCTGCTGACGCGTGCCGGACATCCCTCGTGCGTTGTTCTGCCGCTGACCACGCAGACTCAGGATGACGCCGTACCGCTTCGCGTCCGCATCTCGGCGGAGCATGAGGGCTTCAATGTCGAATCCGACCTCATGACCGATCAGATCCGGGCCATCGATAGCACCCGACTCTACCGCGGCACCACAGGCAACCTCATCAAGAGAATCGGTCCCGCGGACCCCGAGTTGATGCAGGCTGTCGAGCAATGTCTCTTGCAGATCCTGGAATTGGGTGGGGGCAGGCTGCCCCCGGTCGCAGCGCCCGATTAACGCTGACCCCTCCCCCGCATCGTCCGGATCACGAGAGGAAAAGATCGAGCGACCCCTTGTGCGCGGCAAGCGGTGGGAGGGTAAGCGGCAGGCGGCAAGAGAGGGTCCGCTGCGCGCCCTCGCTGCGCACCAGTGAGACGTGAATCGAGGTCGAGGGGGAAATAAGGTCTGGAGGCAGGCCGGGGCATCGTACACCAGATGCTGCCGGTGCAACACCGTAGCGCCTGCTGCCTCTCAGCATGCCCGGAGGTGATGCGAGGATCCGGTGGAAGTCAAGAGGGCCGGAGAGGAGGTCGACCGGATACACGCCGCGGTCCTGAATGCCAAGAGACACGGAGCCCCTATGGGGGACACCCCTGTGCCCCACCGTCTCGGGCACGGTCACGTGCAGGTGGTCCACGATGTGTCGCGCTCGGGGGCCGGCCGGGGGCGTCGTGAGGGCAGGGGGTGAGCCCCTGCCCATCGCTGTTAGCGGGGGTGCGGATGCGCAAGGAGCGCAGGGATAAATCCCTGCGCTCCAGATTCAAGAACCCCGCCTTCGGCGGGCTGAGCTTGCGTGGGGCCGACGCGTTCCCCAGGCCCAACTGGCCACCAGGAGGTGCCTTGCGGACGGCACGTCGAAACCGGAATCCCGTCCGACCTTGGTCGCAACCTGTCTCAGACACCCTCGGCGCACGGTAACGAAAAACGCCCGGGGCCGACCGCCCTGGGCGTATCGTCGAATTTGCCCGGACCTCGCAGATCACATCCTGGCAATGTCGGTCACCCCAACCGACTGCCGCATCTCGTCGTACTGTGGCTGCCGTGTGGGAGCCCTGTGCTCAGGTGGACGAATCCTAGCTTGCCGATCGACTCCCTGCTCTGTGGGCCCGCAACACCAGAGTCGCCGTGTCGTACTCGAAGGTAGGACGGAACCGTCTCAGGAAGTTCACGCCCAGGAGGCCGTCAATCCTCAGGCTGTGGGGCAGTGCCAGCACCAGGGCCTCGACATCTGTGGCCCAATGGCGTCCCACTTGGAGGCGATCCAATCGAACAACGGGTGCCCGTTGTGTTCGATGGACCGAGGTAATCTGTTCGTACCGTGGGGGCCGCCCGGCGTCAAGCCCGACCTCATCCGCAACTCGGGGGCTCAGAACCGTGAGCGCTGCACCGGTGTCCGCCAGAAGCCAGTACCTGCAGGAGGTGTTGATCTGACACGGAACGAGCAGAACCCCTCCGTGATCGGGCCTCGCCGCGATACGGTCCCCAAGATCGTTCATAGTATGGGAATCACCCCATCGGGGATCTTGGTTCCGGCGAAGAAGGAGAAGAGCTTGGCTCCCGGACGCTGCTGCGAAATCTGCTTGATTTCCTGCGTCAGATCACCCCGTTCAGGACTATGTACAATCACCCGTCCTCGCGCAGGCATCTCGGCTTCGTCCCACGCAGTCTCTTCGACAAGCACCCACTCGTCGGGATACAGTTCCTCGATTTCCTTCAGCGTCCTGTCATGGAGTCGTTCCACGGTAGCTTACTCCAGAATGGTCTGACCCAGCAGCTTCCGGACAGCCTGCCGGTTTGTGTGGAGACACTGGGCTATATCGAATGATAC
>JASLMQ010000862.1 GCA_030746455.1 Candidatus Latescibacterota bacterium | reverse complement strand
GCTGCTGGAACCCGATGACGAGCTTCCGCCTGTGCTTCTTGGCCGCAGTGATCATGGCCTGAGCTTCCCGGGGATTCATGGCCATGGGCTTCTCGACGATCACGTGGGCCCCGGCCCGGAGCGCGGCGATGGTGGACGCTGCGTGGACGCCGTTGGGCGTGCACACGCTAACCGCATCGGGCTTCACCTTACGGAGCATCTCGTTGTAGTCCGTGAAGCAGTCCGACACACCGAACCGGGCGGACCGTTCCTCGAGGGCCGCCTTGGATATGTCGGCGAAGGCCACCATCTCCACGTCGTCCATCCCCGCGAGGGCAATCATGTGGAGCTCGGAGATCATTCCCGTGCCGATGAACGCGACACGGAGCTTCTTCGCGCGCCTCTTCTTGGCCATCGGTTGACCCCTTTCTGTAGTTGGCCTTGATTCGACAGAACCCGGTCACCACGAAAGACACGAAAAACACGAAAGAAGGGCATATCCAGGTGGAGGAAGGCCCGGACGTTGGCTCACAAAGGGAGGCATAAAGGATCCAGGCCTGGGCCCGAGGCGGAACCTGGGTACCCAGGCGCTTCGCGCCACTCGCACCCCCCGAATTTCGTCGGATCGAGGTTAGATCGGGTTACGGCCGACTTCTTGCGTTGTTGGCAGGATGTGGTGGTCTGTTCAGGCGTTCACTACTCGACATCCAGACGGGTCCATGCTCCTCCTGGAGGCTGGAAGAGCTCCAGGACATGGCCATCGGGATCGCTGAAGTAGATGACGCGTCCGCCTTCGTTCGGCCCCGAGGTGATGTCTACGGGGTCCGACTTGAAGCTGACGCCCCTGGCCGACAGGTCCTGGTAGGCCTCGACCAGATCATCGACGACGATGCACAGATGGGAGGTCCCGGGCTGGTTCGTGCCGGCGGCGAGTGCTTCGCCCGGATGCGAGCGATACTGGATGATCTCCAGCGACTGGCTGCTGCCCTCCGATACCTTGAACGATGCGACTGCCAGCCGCGCAGCCTCGAAGCCCGTCTGCTTCGCGATGTAGTCCGCATCGGCCTCGCGGCGCCGGATCAAGACCATCCCGAGGACGTCCCGGTAGAAGGCGACGGCGCGCTCGATGTCGGCGACGGTGAGGCCGACGTGGTGGAGGTCGGTGAGGTTCCAACTCCTGGAAGCGTTCGGCATGGCGATTCTCCAAGGCCTGGAACACCCAAACCTGGAACTACGAAAGACGTCCCGGATGCAACCCATCCACTACCCGAGTGTCATCGTGACTCCATCCGGGACAGGCTCCAGCCGCGAAACGGGACACAAGGCTTAGCGGTGCCACCACTCCGCATGGGCCTCTTCGTCGGAGATGAAGCCGTGGTAGCGGCCCATCCAGTACGCGGTCAGGTAGCCGATGCCGCCGATCTCCGCGCGCAACGCCCCCTCATCCTGGAGGATGAGCGACGTATCGGTCCAGGTCGCGCCCTTGTCGTTGGTGACGTACATCCCCGACGGCGTGCCGACCATGGCAGCCGCTGCGTGGCGAGGGGTCCAGAGGGCGTGTACCCTGGGGATGTCCAGCCCTTCGCGGCTGACTGTCCAGGTGTCGCCGGCGTCGCGAGTCCCCGCGACGCCGGTTTCCAACAAGCCGGACCACACATCAGGATCCGCAGGGTCCACGCGCAGATCGGCGATGGGAACCTCGCAAAGCCGGTCGAGATGGTCCTTCAACTGCGCGCCGGTGAGCCGCACATTGCCAACACCCAGGTGCCAGTCGAACAGGGGCTTCAACTCGCGCAGAACGGGCGACCAGGTGGCGCCCCCGTCGTCGCTCACGCTGACCAGAACGCCGCGCTGATCGGAGTCCACGGCGCGGAACAGGCGGCCCTCGACGTGTGGGCACGGCCGAAGCCACAGGGGGCGACCGCCGATCGAGTCGACCGAGGAGAAGCCGCGGCGGCGCGTGGCCTGCGGGAGCGCCCGCAGGGACGATCCACCATCCTGAGAGACAAAGAGGCCGTTGGGAGTCAGAAGGTATACCGCGGCGGCTCCACCCTTCACATCCACGGTGTAGATGCCGCGGGCGACGTCGTCCTCGGTGATTGCGCGCCACACCACCCCCATGTCGCGCTCGCCCCGATCCTCGCTACGGTAGACGCCGCCTTGACCGACGGCATACAAGATATGGGTGTTTGTCGGATCGAGGGTGAGTTCTTTGACCGGCTTGGCGAACGTGCACGACCAGTGTGTCCCGCCATCGAGGGTACGGTAGACGCCGCCGTCGGTGGCGGCGAAGGCGATCCAGGGGTAGTCCACGGAGAACAGGAAGTCGTGTACCTGAGGCAGGCCGGTCATCTCGTGCCAGGTTTCGCCACGCGTGTTGCTCCAGTACGCGCCTGCCGATCGGTCGGCCGCAAACTGGACGTAGGAATCGTGAGGAGACACCTCGAAGACGGTGACCGTGCGGGTAAGCCACCCGTCGAGGGCGAAGGGGCTGCCCTTCCATTCGTACTCGTTGTCCGACGCGCGCTCGTGAACGGGCAGGGGTTCCGCTGCCTGCGCCTTGCCGTCCACCTCGATGATTTCGATGTCATCGCGGATGCTGTTCATCCGAGGTTGGAACACCCGGCATGTAGGATGGGTCCGGAGGTTCCAAAGACAGCCCTCCGGGTCACCGTACTGATCTCCGAGGACGGCGCGGTAGACGTAGTTGAACCACGCCATCTTCTCATGTTTGTGCGACTTCCAGGAGTCCACCACGCACTTCCGGTAGAAGAACAGAAGGTCTTCGTCCGTCTCGATCCGGCTCAGGAGATACAGATCGCCCAGCAGGTGGTCCGTGTCGTCGTAGTTGCCTCGCGGAGGGCCCATGA
This sequence comes from Candidatus Latescibacterota bacterium, assembly GCA_030746455.1. The sequence goes on along the minus strand of JASLMQ010000862.1, from coordinate 4,051 downwards.
TGCTTTCCTTCGTCCGTGAGGCATCCCGCAAACCCAGCCGGTCTACCCATTCCTGGTAGAGGGCTTCCACCCGTTCGTTCCCGGTGACCGCCGATGCGATCTTCAGGCCGGCTAGCGCCATCGCCGAGCCGCCGGACGGCTCCTGGTCGCCCTCGAGCATGCGCCAACCGCCGATGAGCTCGGTGCTGATGCACTCGCCATCCGTGTGCATCACGACCATGTTCTTACGCAGGTGGGCCCAGTCGGACATATCCGACACGATGTCTCGGATGCGATCCTTCTGGCCCTCATCCGCGGCGACGAAGTAGTAGATGCCCAGCCCGCGGAAGACCTGATCGTAGTTGTGGTGGCTCGGGCCGCCGCGGTAGCGCAGGTGGGCGTACGGTCCGGCGCCCTGGGACCACAGATCGCGTGTGCCGACCCCCTCGCGTTCCTCGTAGGAGATGCCGTGGCCCAGCGCGACCCCTCGGGCAAGATACCCCGGACGTCCGCTTACCTCGGTGAGGATGCGGATGGAGCCAATGATCTCATGCGCGCGAGCGTGGGCTTCCCGGTAGGCGTCGCTCTGCTCGCCGAAGGCCTCCCTGAGATGGGCGACCCGAAAGGCCTGGGAGGTCAACAGACATCCAGTCCACGAGCTGGTGTGGGCCACGTTGGATAGGCCGGTGGTGCCGTGATCGAAGGTCCAGCCGGGCGGCAGCTCACCGGTTTCGATGAGGCGCTGCCACGCGCCTTCCTGTGGGCCGGCGTGGTGACGTGGAGGGATCAGCCGAACGGACGAGGGATAGGAGCCCAGGATGTTGTGGCGCTCCCTGGCATTCCTCTCGAAGAATTCGGCCTTGTCGTGGAGCGGCTTCTTCCAGCTACCACGGTCGTGGTAGGTGAACTCCGCGAAGAGGGGCGTGGTCCAGAGTGTCTGTGATTTTGGTGACATGCTGGCTCTTCACTCGAAATGGTTGGTCGGCTGAGGACGGGATCCCGCGGTTTGGCCCGGTAGTCCCGCTGAGATGCCCATCTCTGGGCCGGTCCTTCGATACGATCCGGGCTTCGAAAGAAGCCCTCGTCCCGGATCACTCAGGAAGACGGTGTCTCTTCTCTCAGTATGTAGACGAATTCCCGGGACGCTACACTAAACTGTCACAATTCCCCCTTCGCTCGCTCGACGACGGACCGGGCGGCCTCGAGCTGATCCTCACGGCCCTCGGGCTTCCTGTACTCGGAGATGAGATCCGCGACCTTGACCGCGGCCTTCGCCCGCGCTGCCGCATCGGCTTCGGGCGACCACCCGTCGCGGATGAAGTTCTGCGGCATCCAGGTGGCGGCGCGCATGTGCTCGATCGTGTTGTCGGTCATCAGGTAGTTGTCGTTGTAACCGAAGCCGACGTCGAAAATCGAGTCCAGCCCCAGATCTTCCCGTCGGATTGCGGGCTTCTCCAGGAAGCGCAATCCCTGGGTGAACTCGAGGTCGAGCAGCAGCTGGACCGGGCTGATCGTCAATCCGGAGTCGATGTGCCCCACGCCGATCTCGGGATGGTGGCCGGTGAAGGCGGCCGCGATCATGGCGAAGTAGGCCTTCTCCAGCGAGCAGTACATGCTGGGTTCTTTGGTGGGCGTCCACTCCCCGGGGCCTGGTGCGAGCTGGACGCCCGTCCACTGTCGAACGAAATCGCAGATGCTCAGTCGTCGGGTGGCAGCATCGAACGCGGTGAAGCTCACGTTGCCGTTCGAAAGGTCCATCGTACCCAGGATCGGCATGCCCGTGAGGGGGATCTTCCTGGGCTGGAGCGCCCTGGCTGCGAACCACAGGGCCATGAACTCCGCCGCGATAATCACGAGTGTGCCGCCGGTCGTGATGGGCATGTTGACACCGGAGACGGGCATGGCGGCGAGCTTCGCGGGGTAGACGCCCGTTTCCAGCATGTGCACGTAGCGCTCGGCAGCACTCCGGTCGAGCTTGAGCGGCGAGGTGGGGCAGATGTTCGCCATCCAGTGCCACTGGGGATCGTCGATACCGAAAAGGGCCTCAATCTCCTCGAGGTAGGGGATTTGGCGCACATCCATGACGTAGACGCCTCGGGGGTTGTGCGAGTACTCGAGCAGCACGAGTGCCGCTTCCAGCGGTTCGACCGCCGTCGCCGTGTCGGCGACGAGGTTCAGGGCGTGGCCCATGCCCTGCTCGGGGTGGAGCGTGTCGCCCAGCTTGATGAGGGTGATGAAGTCCTCGCGGTTCCCCAGGCGACGCTCGCCCGCCGCGTCATCGTAGTAGTAGGTGCTGAGGTTGTGGAACATGTACGGAAGCTTGGGTGCTTTGAAGGCGGGATCGACGGTATAGGGGTGGAACCCAGAATACTGGAGCTCGCGATCCTCTCCCCGCAGCCAGTCCTGCCATCCATCCTTGTCCTCATTGCGGAGCGACTCGGCGAAATCCTGCATGACCTGCACCGGGAACTTCGCGACCTGTGCCTCGTGGTCCACCTCGGCACCCGCGGCTTCGTAGGCCTGGAGGATGGCCCGGTTCTCGCAGTAGAATCCCTGCTCGGACAACACCTCGCACACGGCATCGCTCAGGACTTCCACATCTGCTGCGCTGAGAATGCTAGTCATCATCGCCTCCGAGATCCGCTTCCTCGTCTTCCGGGCGGCCAGACAGGCCTGTGCAACCCGGGATCGAGATCCAGCGCCCAAAGGTACTTCCGAGACGTGCCTGCGGCAAGAGCCGGTTCGAATGCCTTGCAAGGCAGGGAGAGTAGCCCTTGCCCTAGCCGGTTGGTGGAGGCATGTTGAGGAGAGGCAGAGAGCAGACCCAGCGATCAGCTTTCAGCAGTCAGCCGCCAGCTCAGAGGCGCAATGTCGCTGATCGCATTCCCCACTCTCGTGGGCGAAACGGTTGATCTGATGCGGCTGACAGCTGAGGGCTGTATGCTGAAAGCTACGTCTGCGCTGATGAGCATCATCAGAGACCGACGCTTATCTTGATTGACGATACGATAGGGAGAACAGACCGAAATGCCAGATCCTCGTCCTGACGTTCTTCTCATCGTGACCGACCAGCACCGTGGCGACTGCGTGGGGCTCGACCCGTGCGCGCCCGACGTTCTGCAGACGCCCAATCTGGACTGGATCGCGCGGACGGGCACCCACTTCCGCCGTGGATACGCCGAGTGCCCCAGCTGCATTCCCGCCCGACGGAGCCTGATGACGGGAACGGCGCCGGCGGCGAACGGCATGGTGGGTTTCCAGGGGGCACCGTGGGAACCCGCGCACACGCTGCCCGGTGAGCTATCGGCGGCTGGTTACCAGACCCAGCTGATCGGAAAGCTCCACCTTCATCCGGTTCGGAAGCGGTTCGGGTTCGACCACATGCTGCTGGCGGACGCGACGCGCGGCAAGGAGAACGACTACGTGGACTGGCTCCGGTTCCAGCACGGCCGGTCGGAGATGCACCCGGGTATGATCCACGGGATCTCGTCGAACGGCTGGGTGGGCCGACCGCACACGCTCCCGGAAGAGCAGATGCACACGTTCTGGTGTGTGGACAGGGCGATGGAGTTCATCCAGAAGCGCGATCCCTCCGCGCCGTTCTTCCTCAAAGTGTCGCTGATCGACCCGCACCCGCCGCTGACGCCGCCGCAGGTCTACTACGATCGCTACATCAACCGTGACCTGCCCGAGCCTGTGGTCGGAGACTGGGCGCCGGAGTTCGAAGGCCCGGAGCGAGGGTTGGATCCGAATGCGTCCACGATGCGCCTGAACAAGTATGACATGCAATGCGCCCGTGCCGCGTACTACGGGATGGTCAACTTCATCGACGACCAGATCGGGCGGCTGTACCAGTTCGCGCGGGGGGAGCTGAGCAACGCGCTGATCATCTTCACCGCGGACCATGGCGAGATGCTGGGGGACCACAACCTGTTCCGGAAGACGTGGCCGTATGAGGCGTCGACGCGGATTCCGTTCGTCATCAGAGCCCCGAAGAGCTGGGGCTATCCCGAGGAGACCGTGTGCACAAGCCCGGTGGGACTTCAGGATATCATGCCGACGGTGCTTGATG
>JASLMQ010000861.1 GCA_030746455.1 Candidatus Latescibacterota bacterium | reverse complement strand
GTCGTGGACTGCGACATCGCCTTCGTGGACCAGACCACGTATGCCGAGTTTATCATGTCGCTGTCCAACCCATCGTGTTCGTATACCTTCAGCATCGAGCCGCTGGGCGGACCCGCCATCGTCGACTTCTCGATCCCTGTGGCGTACTCGTTCATCGACCGGCAGTTCGGGGGCACGGGTGCCAACCCACCGCAGGAGGCCCGTCCGCTGACGAACATCGAGCGGACCGTGATGGGGAAGGTGGTGACGCGCACGCTGACGGACCTGGAGGGGACGTGGGAGCAGCTGATCAAGATTCAGGTGTCGGACGCGGAGCTGGAGACCAATCCTGAGTTCATGCAGGTGGCGGCGCCATCGGACACGATGGTGCTGATTGCCTTCGAAGTGAACTCGCAGCACGCCTCGGGTCTGGTGAACCTGTGCTATCCCTACTTCACGCTCGAACCGGTGATGGATTACCTGAACGTCCAGACGTGGGCAAGCCGAGAAAAGGGGAGTCGAAGCAGCGCGCACGAGGACCGTCTCTTGCAGCTCGACCGCGTGTTCGCTCCTGTAACAGCCGTACTCGGAAGGGGGCAAGTGAGCCTGGGTGAGGTGCTGAACTTGCAGGAGGGAGACATCCTGAAGCTGGGCACGGAGACGAAGCAGGATGCGGTGGTCTTCGTGGGCAACCGGCCCAAGTTTCTGGGGCGCCCCGGGCTTTCCGGGAAACGGCGAGCCATTCTTCTCACGGAGCCGATCCTGAAGGCCGATGAGTCGCTCCATATGACTGATGTGGCGAAGACGGAGACAAAGACGCTATAGGAGAGAGATAGTTGTCGCGTGTCCTTGTCATTGACGACGAGCACGACGTCAGGCTCCCGATACTGCAGGTGCTCGCCAAGGCTGGCTACGAAGTCGAAGAGGCCCCCGATGGTCACGAGGGCGTCGAGAGATACCGCGAGAATCCGGCTGACCTCGTCATTGTGGACATCTTCATGCCCACGAAGAGTGGTCTCGAGGTGATCCAGGAACTCAAGAGGGATTTCCCAAGCATCAAGATCATCGCCATCTCTGGCGTGGATGTCAGGGACGGCCTCGACCTGGCCACGCTCACAAGGGCCTATGAGGTCGACCGTGCCATCGAGAAGCCTTTCCACATCCACGACCTGCTGCAGGCTGTAAGGGATCTACTGACGGCGGGGTGAAGGCCGTCGGCGGTAGGCCAGAAAATCACTAATAGGCGCGCCGGGCGTCCAGATGAAGACCTGTCGCAGCCAGCAGAACGGTGACGAGCCGCATCTGGGCCGGTGCGACTTCCTGACTATGAGCAAGGTAGACAACCTGACGGGATTTGTGCGACGGGAAGCAATCCCTACACCAAAATCGGAGTGTTCAGCTCGATCTGTTCGGGCCAACTCCAGAGGGGTGTTATTCTGAGCCGAGCTTCCGCATGTCGTACCAAATCCGGAAGTCGTGCTTTGGACCTCAACAACACGGTATCGTGAGACGCCCACAGATGCCACAAGGTCTAAGGAGGGACGGACATGGCTGACAAAGGGAAGAAAGACAAAGCCAGAAGGGAGCAGCAGAAGAAGGCCCAGATGAGCCTCAAGGAAAAGCGAAAACAGAAGAAGGACAAGAAGGACAAGAGACTGGGGCAGGAAAGACTGGTGGAGTGACGGACCTGGCGGTAGAGGAAGGACTGCAGGTCGTTGGTCTGATGCAGAAACTTGGTGCCGCCCCACCGGTGACCATGTCTGACGGGTTGTGAACGGCGCAATACACAGGTGGCCCCACCCTGGCGGTCTCGGGAGCAGGACCACGAGACCGTGCAGAGGGTGCTGGCTGACAGGGATGGAGCCGGTTGACGCCGTAGCCGCCTTCCGTGGCGACGCGCCGCAGGGGGATCTCTCGTGGCCCTACTGAAGGGGCGGATCAGCCTTTCCCCTTCCCGGAGCTCTGTCTTGGCTTCTCGATCTCCGCCTCCTGTTTCTCTCTTTCTGCGGCAGAGATGGCTGAGAGTCGGGCTTCGGTTCGTGCGGCCCAGAGTGAAGCTAGGATTCGCTCTTCCTCTTCTTCGGCCACCACCTTCGGCTGGCCGTGCCGGTTCACGATCTCGGCGGGTATGAGGAATCTGCGGTAGGGCTTGCCCTCCTCCACGACCTCCCATTCCTCTACCGTCCGTCTTGGGACCTCGATCACCAGCAGCATGTCACCCTTGGCGCCTTCATAGAAGCTCAGGGGCTCCTCGGAGAGCCAGACGCCCGTGCAGGGGCGGTTCATCCCATAGGTGTCTGTGGTGTCCCTGAAACCGTCCCTGAGGATGGCCTCGCAGGCGTGTGTTCGGTGATAGAGTTTCATGGATCCTTAGTGTACAGATTCCGGGTGAGCAGTGCAACCTGTTGGAGGAGGCCCCGGGGGCGGGAGAGAGGGCAGCCCCGGGGCCTTTGTGTGAACTGACGAGGGACGTCAGCTCGTGGGGATGATCAGCAGCTCACCTGCAGGGGTATGGAGATCCTCCTTAGTCCCGCCGGAGCGGTCCTCGATCTCACGGGATAGCCTGCACGTCCTCACTCCTCCTCTCCTTTGCTGTTGCAGCAGCGATATACGTTGCGTACCTTCCTGCCAGCGTCCTTGTGGCGCTTTTTCCGAGATGGGGGCCGGTCCAACCGGAGGGGCTGGCCCCCTATTCTTGTTCCCTGGGACGCATGCGGGCTCCCGGCATGTAGAAGTGCTGAGACCTCCTGTGGAGTGGCCCGGTATCTGCACCGGGATTGGAGGATGATTCCGGGAGTATTTGACCCGAGTTGATTGAGGTTGTGGCGCGCGAGTGAGGGAAGCG
>JASLMQ010000860.1 GCA_030746455.1 Candidatus Latescibacterota bacterium | reverse complement strand
ACGGTTCGGGATCTCTACTCGGCCGATGAGGTCTTCATGATCGCAAGAAACGTCGATGAGGCGAGGGACTGAGCATGGATAGCTGCACGATTGTCACGGTTGCCGAGAGCACGCCCGAGTTCACTCGAAAGGGCGAGGGAGATGTCGTCGAGGTGGACGATGGTCGCCTGCTTCTGGCCTATATGGAGTTCTCGGGCGACGGCAGCGATGTGGCCACCACGCGCATCGTGGCCGTCGAGTCGGCCGACGGGGGCCTCACCTGGGCCCGATACCGCGTGCTGGCAGAGACCGAGACCGGCGACGTCAACATCTACTCTCCCAACCTGATCCGCGCGCAGGACGGGGGTGTCCTGCTGCTGCTCATCCGCCAGCACAGCGTCGTGCCCCGAAGCAGCACGCTTCATGCGTGGACGTCTGCAGATGACGGCGCAACCTTTTCGCCTTGCTCGGAGTTCGTGCCCAGAGAGGACTGCGGCCTCTCCAACGCCGTGGTGAAACGTCTGAGTTCGGGCCGCCTGCTCCTCCCCGTGACGCGGGTCCACCAGGCGGGCGACAGTCCCTACGGACACTCGTATGTCGGCACGGCCCTCCGCAGCGACGACAACGGGCGAACGTGGCAGGAGGCCGAGAACCGGGTCTCTCTGCCCTTGCGCGGGGTCATGGAGCCCCACGTGGAGGAAACGCGTGACGGACGTGTGCTCATGGTGATGCGCAACCAGCTGGGCTCACTGTTCATGTCCGAGTCCGTCGACGAAGGGATCACCTGGTCCAGGCCGCAGACGACCGGCCTGCGATCGCCGGAATCGTGTCCGGATCTGACCCGCATCCCCGGCACGGGAGACCTGCTGATGGTCTGGAACAACAGCCCGTACGACCCGGCCTTCCGATCGCACTTCGGCAAGCGCAGTCCCCTCACGGCCGCGGTTTCTTGCGACGAGGGCCGTACCTGGCAACACGTCCGTGATATCGAGGACGACCCTGGCCGCGCCTTCTCCAATCCCGGCTGCCGCTTCACCAGCGAGGGCAGGGCCATCGTCAACTACTGGACCTGCGAGTACCTGCCCGACTGGCGCATGCAGGACGTGATCGACCTTCGGGTGGCTCTGATCGACACGGAGTGGTTCTACGAGGAGAGATAGACATGAGAAACGGCTGTGATCGGTGCCTGATCCTGTTGTTCTTGCTGGCCCTCGCGACAGCCGGCTGCGCACCTGAAAAGGCTGAGGAGATCCGCACGGGCAACGTCATCTTCATCCACCCCGACGGCACCGCCTACAACACGTGGGCCGCCTTCCGGATTATGAGCGAAGGCCCGGATGGGATGACGAACTGGGACCGGATGGACGAGATGGGACTGTATCGCGCCCATCAGCTGGACGCCATCGGCACCTCCTCCAACGCAGGCGCCACGGCACATGCCTTCGGCGTCAAGGCCGAGATGAACGACTACGGCGTCGACCCCGACCGACCGTTCAAATCCCTGTCCAGAAAGGACTTCAGCATCATGATCGAGGCGAAGCAGGCCGGGTATTCCGTTGGCGTGATCAACAGCGGACACATCTGCGAGCCCGGCACCGGCGTCTTCCTGGCCAGCGCCAAGAGCCGGAGTATGAACGACGAAATCTCCGACCGGATCATCCACTCTGGCGCCGACCTCATCTTCAGCGGGGGGGAGCAGCTGCTCCTTCCCAAAGGGGTAACAGGTCACTTCGGGCGTCCGGGCATGCGGCGGGATGATCGGAACCTGATCGAGGAAGCAGAGGGATTGGGATACACGGTGGTCTACACGCGGGAGGAACTGCTGAACCTGCCGGCTGATGCGGAACGCGTCCTCGGGATCTTCGCACCCAGGCACACATTCAACGCCTACCCTGAGGAAGATCTCAAGGCACGAGGGATGCCGCTCTACGATCCGGACGCCCCCACGCTGGCCGAGATGACCCGCGCGGCTCTCGCATTCCTCGAGCGGAAGGGAAGGCCGTTCCTTCTGGTGGTGGAAGAGGAGGGAACCGACAACTTCGGTAATGCCAACAACGCCACGGGGGTCCTGACCGCCCTGGGAAGAACCGACGAGGCCATCGGCGTCGTGATGGACTTCATCGGGCGGGAACCCGAGACCTTGCTGGTGATGGCGGCAGACAGCGATGCGGGCGGGATGCAGGTACACCTGGTGAGGGACACGGATATGGAGAAGCCACTTCGGGACCGTCAAGCCAACAGGGCGCCCGTGGATGGAAGAGACGGCACCGCTTCGCTACCGTTCCTCGCCGGTGCCGACCGCACGGGCCGGCGCATGGGCTTCGCCATATCCTGGGCGACCTCCGGCGATGTCTACGGCGGCGTGGTGGCCAGGGCCCACGGGCTCAACGCCGAGCTCCTTCCCAACAACGTGGACAACACGGACATCTATCGCCTGATGTACGCGACATTGTTCGGGCGCTGGCTTGAGTAGCCTATGGGGCAAAACGGATCAGTTGACGACGAGGATGATCGCGCAGACCGCTAGGACGACGCCCACCACGGCGGGTCGGCTGAGATGCTCCTTCCAGTAGAAGTGCGCGGCGAGATTGTCCAGAATCACCACCGCGCATCCGAGGACGGGAAAGAACACGGTACCGGGGACCTTGCTCAGCGTGGTGAGGATGACCAGCAGCGCCGTCATGTTGTAGAGGCCGATTCCCAGGCCCATCATCGTCTCTCCCGCTCGTGGGCGGTACCCCTTCAGCACCACCCATAGCGCCCCCAGGATACCCGCGGTTCCGCCGATCACGCACAGAACCTGGGTCAGCTGGCCGTCCAAACCGGCGTAGTGGACCCATCGCAGACAGGTGTGGCTCACGCCCTGGCAGCAGAAGACCGGCATAATCACACCCAGCGTCTTCAGCCCCCAGCCTCCGCCGGTCTCGCCGGGCCGGAAGGTCATCAGAACCAACGCCCCGAGAGCGAACGCCACTCCCGTGATCTGGGCCGCGGAAACCGTCTCGCCCCAGATGGCCACCGACGCCGCGACCGGTACCACCACGGCGATCCGAAATGCCGTGAACACCGCTCCCACGTTTGCCCGCTGCAGAGCGCGGGTCATGATGGTCATAGCAAAGATGAACACGGCACCGGTGACCATGCCCACCTTGAGCACCTGCGGGGAGAACGCGAACTGACCGGTGATCAGCAGGTAAGCCGTCAGAACGCTCGAGAGCATCAGATAGTTGGCGGGAACCACGACCGGAGCGTAATGGCCGCGGCGCTGAGACGACTTGAAGAGCTGGGCGAACCCGAACTCGAACAGCGCAGCCAGAGGCAGCCAAATCACAGAGCTTGTCCTTTCTGCTGTGCTATCAAACCTGAATGACCATGACTGAACGTGAAGTGGTAAGGGCGATCCTGCAAGGCGGAAATCCACCCTCGCACCGGCACACGCCGTGGAGGGCGACGTGAGTCTGAAGAATATGCTCGCCTTCATCGAGGAGGCCCACAGCCAGACCGGATTCACTCCCTAACGGGTATCCGACATCCGGCTCGTCCCCCTACCCGCCCGTCCTCCGTCTTCGTCCTCTCACCAACGACCTCAGGCGCTTCAGATTCGCCCGGTCCTCGGACAGGTCTTTCCCCTTGGGCGTCTCGAGAATCATCGGGACGCCGCGCAGCCGGGGATCGTTGACCACGCTTCGAAATCCCTCCAGTCCGATCTCGCCCTCGCCGATGTGCTCGTGCCGGTCCTTCCGCGAGCCCAGGCCCTGTTTGCTGTCGTTGAGGTGCATCACCTTGAGCCGATCGAAGCCCAGGATCTCCTCGAACAGGCCCATGGTCTGCCGGTAGCGTCCGGGCGGGGCAAGCGGGTACCCGGCGGCGAACACGTGACACGTGTCGATGCACACACCGACCTGATCCTCTCGGTCGACCCGTTCGATGATGGCGGCCAGCTCCTCGAACGTGCGGCCCAGCACGCTCCCCTGTCCCGCCGTCGTCTCCAGGCAGACCGTCACCGCGTTGTCCGGCACGGCCTCGAACAAACGGTGCAGGTTGCGCGAGATCCGCTCAATCCCCCTCTTCTCACCCGAGCCCACATGGGCGCCGGGATGCATCACCAGGTTCGGGATGTGCAGCCGGTTGCACCGCTCGAATTCCTCCTTTAGAGACGCAAGCGATCTTCGGTTCAGCGCCCGGTCCGGAGATGCGAGATTGATCAGGTAGCTGACGTGCGAGCAGACCGCAGGGATCCCCGTCTCGGCGACGAGGCCGTGGAACGACGCGACCTCATCGTCGCCCAGGGGCCTTGCCCGCCACTGGTTGCTCGACTTGTTGAACATCTGAATCGCATCGCACGTGGCCTCCTTGCCGCGCGTGATTGCGTTGCAGATTCCACCTTCGATGGATTGGTGGGCTCCGAAAACCACCGTTCGTGTCTCCGATTTCGTGTCCTGAGGTTCCCCCCCCGGCCCCGCCGGGACCCGGCAAGATACCCCGGCATGCCGCTCCTGTCAAGCTCCCACCCGTTTCTCGGCCCTGGGCCTTCGACTTGTTCGCGCTTTTCGCGCATTTCGTAGTTTCGTTTCCGGGGTCTCACCCCCCGACCAAGGGTTCATCCGCGGATCCCGGCATGACGCCTCAGGTTCCCTCCCCGGTTCTCTGTCTCTCTTCGTGTCTTCAGTGTTTTCCGTGGTGACGCAGTTCGCCGTGGCGATTGCCACATGAAGGAGTCCCCGAAGGGACTGACCTCCGGGGACTGGCTCTGCCGTGGTGCCTGTACTCTATGGACTCTTCGTTGTGTCTCTCTCGCCTTACACGAATACGTCGCCGCCGTCTCCCCGCACGATTGTGACCTGACCGGCCTCCTCGAGCGACCGGATCATCTGCACGATCCGGATCTGAACGTCTTCCACATCGCTCATCCGGACCGGGCCGGTGAACTCCATCTCCTCCTTGAGCTGCATGCCCACCCGTTCCGACATGTTGCCGAAGATGCGATCCTTCAGCTCGTCGCTGCTTCCCTTGAGCGCGATCGCCAGCTCCTTTGTGTCCACCTCGCGCAGCAGCATCTGGATCTCCCGATCGGTCAGCTGCACGATGTCATCGAAGGTGAACATCTGGTTGCGAACTTCCTCGGCCAGCTCCGGATCGCTGGCGTCCATCCGCTCCAGCACCGCCCGCTCCGTGGATCGGCCGGTCCGGTTGAGAATCTCGGCCACGGCCTTGGGACCGCCGATCTCGGTGATCTGGCCCGCCATGATCGCCTGAAGATCGCTGGCAAGGCTATCCTCCAGGTCGCGCAGCACCTGTGGCGAGATGTTGTCCATCATCGCAATACGGTAGGTCACCTCTGCCTGGAGCCTGTCGCTCAGCCCGTTGAGCACCCCCGCCGCCTGGTTGGGGTCGAGCTGGGACAGGATCAGGGCGATCGTCTGCGGATGTTCTTTGGAGATGAATGGCACAATTTGGGCGGGGTCCACGTTGCGAAGCATGTAGAATCCGCTGGCCGTCGTGCTGTTGACCCGGTCCAGCAGCTGCTCCGCCCTCCGAGGCCCAATGGCCTTTTCCAGCGCCCCTCGTGCGAAATCCATTCCGCCCTGTGAGACATATTTTCCGGCAATCAGGAGGTGTTCGAACTCCTCGAGGACGTCATCCTCCTGCTCCGTCGTCACCACATCGAGTGCCGTGATGGACTCGGCGATCCGCTCGATCTCGACGTCGCTCAGGTACTTCATCACCTCGGCGGTGGCTTCCTGGCCGAGAGCGACCATCAGTACCCCTACTTTGTCCTGGGCGGTAAGCGTTTCGACCTCTTCCTCGGGCAAGTTCGGCACCTTTCTTTCACGTGTTGTCTGGGATCAGCTCTCTCCGCCGGGGACGGGTGTCGCCTGAGCGACCCGGTCGCGGGGATCGGGAGGCAAACATGTTGCCGCCGCAAAGGTGAGCAAAACGTATGCCTGAATCGGTTGAGATTCGTGGCCACGTGGCTTGGCCAGAATCCCCTTGCATCATACGGGATCTTAAGCATATCTTGTGCCTCCTCAGCCACCGTGTGACCGCAGGTCCTTCCGACAACCTCCCAGTGCCCTCAGGAGATAGCAATGCCCTTTATCAACTGGGATGACATCCCGGCGAACAATCTTGCGCCTGGAATCCGAATTCGAGCGCCATACGGCGAAAACGTGATGATGTCCCTCCTGGAAATGGAGGAGGGGTCTGTGATCCCCCGTCACCACCACCCGCACGAGCAGGCCGGCATCCTCTTGGAAGGCCGAATGGAGCTCACGATCGGCGACGAATCCCGTGTGGTGAACGAGGGCGAGGCCTACCTGATCCCTCCGAACGTTCCACATCGTGCGCTACCCGTGGGCGGGCCGGCCGTGGCGCTTGACATCTTCAGTCCTGTACGGGAGGACTACGTCGACCTCGGGAACCGCTACATCCCGACCGAAGAAGGCCAGGAGGATTAGCGCTCAATCCCGAGCGTGGACGCGGGTTCCCCGGGCATCCTTGACCGGCGGGATGGGCTTGGATACCTTTGGCAAGTGAGGGTACAGACCCCCTACCGACGCCGCATACCCAGTGGGGTTCCGGGTCGTGGAGCGGCTCGGAGGAAGGGCGTCGGGTGGAAAGGAGGCTCCGCCGTGGGCCAGGGCCAGGAACCATCCAACTCGATTCGAGTGGCGGGAATCTGCGGGAGTTTGAGGCAGGGCAGCTACACCGAGCAGGCGCTGCGGATCGCCCTGACCGGCGCTGAGGAGGTCGGCGCGGAGACCGACCTGATCGACCTGCGTCGTCTCGAGCTCATCTTCTGCGACGGCAAGGACGACGAGTCCGGCTATCCCCAGGGTGTCTTCGAGTTGAGGGAGCGTGTCGCAAGCGCCCAGGGCCTCGTCCTGGGCACGCCCGAATACCACGGTGGATTCAGCGGCGTGCTCAAGAACGCCATCGACCTGATGGGATCCGATGAACTGAGTGGCAAGATCGTGGGACTCGTGGGTGTTTCAGGCGGCAAGATGGACGCCTCCGGATCCTTCACGGGCCTGCGCCTGGTCTGCCGATCGGTCCACGCGCAGGTGATTCCGCATCAGGCTGCTATCCCTCAGGCGTGGAAGGAGTTCGACGACTCGGGCGAGCTCACCGACCGGTCGCTGGCCAACCGCGTCAAGGACGTGGGCCGTCAGGTGGCCAGGGCCGCCTTTGTCCATACCTCCCGCGAAATCGAGCAGATCCTGAACCGCTGGGACAGCAGCGTGGATTCGGAAGACCTCGACACATCCTAGGTACGCCATCACGAGCTTCCGGGGGCCCGGACGACGACTGGAACCATTAGAGAACGGCGACGTTGGTGAACGAGACCATTCAATTCCTTCTACACCACGGCTACATCGTGCTCTTCCTCTGGGTCCTCGCCGACCAGATCGGCATCCCCCTGCCGGCCTCCCCAGTGCTTATCGCTACCGGCGCGGTGGCCGGTTCGGGCCAGCTCGATCTCTTCGTCTCGATCGCGCTCGCGACCGGTGCGTCCTTCCTGAGCAACGCTCTTTGGTATGAGGCGGGCCGCTACCGTGGGTCCAGCGTCCTCACCGCCCTCTGCCGGATCACGTTCGAGCCGGACGTCTGTGTCCGCAAGACCAAGGATACCTTCACACGCCACGGCGCCGGTTCTCTGCTCCTCTCGAAATTCGTGCCCGGCCTGAACGCCATCGCCGCGCCCGTCGCCGGGGTCATCAGGATGCCCAGAAATCGGTTCCTGCTCCTGAACGCCATCGGGGCAGCCGTGTGGGCATCCGTCTTCATTCTGCTGGGCTACTTTCTCAGATCCGAGCTCGAGCGGCTGCTTCCGATGGCCCGGAACCTGGGCCACTGGGTCATCGTGATCCTGGTGGCCGGTGCAGCCGGCTTTGTCGGGTTTAAGACCCTGATGCGTTGGCTTCCCACCCGCAGCCTGCACGGCAGTCGGATCTTTGCGGCAGAGCTTCGGAAGAGGCTTGACGAGGGTGAAGACCTGATGGTCGTTGACCTTCGCCCCGACCTGGATAGGCAGTTCGAACCTCGCACCATCCCGGGTTCGGTCCGGCTGGACATCGACGAACTCGAGCCGGCGCTCAGGCAGATCCCTCACAATCGGGAGATCGTGCTCTTCTGCACGTGACCCAACGAGGCGACGAGCGCCCGTGAGGCGCTGCGACTCAAGCAGATGGGCTTCAGCCGCGTCCACTCCCTTCAGGGTGGATTCGGGGCGTGGCGAAGCCGGGGATTCCCCCTGGCATCCTAGGAAGAGCGCTGACCCCGAAAGCCGCCGATCCCTTCCCAGCCTTATTCCTGGCGAGAATGACGAAGAGCCCGGACAACGTCCGGGCTCTTCGTATGGTGCCCCCTCCCGCCGGCCGGAGCTCAGCACTCCGGGGGAGCATCGTCCCACACCGGGAGCCGGAACGAGAAGGCCGTGCCCTCGCCCGGCGTACTCTCCACCTGCGCCGTACCTCCCGATCGGGTGATCGTTCCGTACACGGTTGAAAGCCCCAGGCCGGTTCCCACGTCCATCTTCGTTGTGAAGAAGGGCTCGAACACGCGCCGGCGTGTCTCCTCATCCATGCCGACCCCCGTGTCGCGTACACCGACCTCGACAAATGCCCCATCTGGCCGGGTCGACAGCGTGACCGTCCCACCCTCTGGCATGGCGTCAACGGCGTTGAAGAGAACGTTGACCAGGACGTCGTGGAGCTTGGAGGGGGTACCGCGTACAGGAGGCACATCTCGTAGGTCGGTTGCCACATCGATGTGGACGCCCCGAGATTCCGGCTCGTCCTTCCAGCGGGGTCGGGTCTCGTCAATCACGCTCTCCACAAGCTCGTTGACGGATACAGCCGACACCTCGCCGTCGTCCTTGCCCCGAACCGAGAGGTTGAGACGGTGCACCAGATCCGCCGCCCGCTTGGAGGAGTTGATGATGATATCTGCCTCGCGAAGCACCATGGGATCGTCCGTGAGGTGCTTGACCAGCTGGGCAGGGCCCAGGATGCCTGTCAGCATGTTGTTAAGGTTGTGACTCACCCCCGCGGCCAGTTCCCCCAGGGCACGAAGCCGCTCGAGGCGGACGAGCTCCTGCTCCGTGCGCCTTCGGTCCGTGATGTCCTGTACGATCACCAGCCCGTAGGCGATCCGGTCATCTCGATCTCGCACCGTCGAGGCAACCTGATCTGCCCACAGGGTCGATCCGTCCCCGTTGACGTATCGCTTCTCGGTTTCGTAGACGGGGATCTCACCGGCCATGAGCTCTCGCATCCGCTCGGCATCCCCGGCTGCATCCTCCAGATGCGTGAGCTCGGCCAGGGCCCGTTCGATGAGTTCCGGTTCCGTGTAACCCACCATGCGGCAGAAGGCCTCATTCGCCGCCATTAACTGCAGGTCCGGGCTCACCAGCACCATCCCCAGGGGCCCTTCCTCGAAGACCTTCCGGAACCTCTCCTCGCTTTCGGTCAGCGCGTCGGTTCGGGCCTCAAGCCGCTCCAGGTCGCCCACCCTGGAGATACCAAGTGACAGCATCTGGCCCACCTGCTCCACGAAGGCGATGTCCGTGTCGCTGAAGGCATTCGCCTCCGAACTGAGGAGCGAGACCAACCCCATGCTGTGGGGGACGTTCAGAATGCATCGGATCCGAACTCCATAGCGGTCGCAGATGCGCTCCCAGGCCGCGGGGGTCAGCCCGCCAAGGTCCGCCTCCAGATCCGGGCGGTACAGCGACTTGCCAGACTCCCAGACAGGAAACAGGTTGGAAAGCGTGACGTCCATCCGGTTGATCCGACCGGAGGGCTGGACCTCGTAGGATTCGAACCTTCGCTCTTCCTCGTCGATCAGCCTCTGGATCGCCAGACCGTCGATGGTCATGCCCAGCCTCTTGAGCTGATCGGAGCAGACCTTCACCACGGCTTCCAGATCTGCCGGACCCGACAGGGCCTGCACGACTCGGCTGATCCTCAGCAGCCCTTCCTGCTGCCTTGTCTGCTGCTCCAGGGCCGCCTCTCGCTCTCGAAGGGCCTCCTCGATCTTTCGGCTCTCGGTGATGTCGGTCGCCACGCCAATCGCGCCGATTACCTCCCCGTCGGGGCCGCGCAATGGTGATAGCTGGCAGGCGAAAACAAGTCCTCCCACCTCAACGGTCGAGCCCAGCGACTCGCCCAACAGGGCACGACGATTGTCCTCCAGGATCTGAGGATGGTCGGCGTACACCTCGAACAACGAACTACCGACCACCTCACCGGGCCGCAGCCCCATGGCCTCAAGCCCTTTGCCCACCGACAGGGTGAAGACACCGTCACGGTCGAGGGCCCAGAGGACGATCGGCGCGTTCGTGATGACTTGGTGAAGGCGCTCCTCGCTCTGTCGGAAGGCCTCTTCGGAGAAGGCCGAACGGGCCTCCTTCGCCTCCATCTCCGCGATGCGCTTCCTGAGGTCGGCCGCCACTTCCAGAAGCTCGTCCCTTGTCGGTTCCTCGTGCATCAACAGGTCCTTTCGGGCCCCGCTGAGAGCCGGTCTGTATGTCCGGATGCCCACCGGAGCCCGTAAGCCGGCACAGGTCGTGCATCCCTCTGGGTCGGTTCCTGTACCCCAAACCAATCTTGAGGTGTCAACAAGGTAACAATCACGATAGCCGAAATCAACCGGCCTTTTTCCTTGACACTTCGGGCCCCGACGCCTATTTTCTCACGCAAAGCTGTGACGGAGGAAAGTAAGCTGTCCCCGGCCGGACAGGGAGGGCGTGTCCCGGACTGAGAACGCGCCCACGGTATGAGCAGCCGAAGTTCCCTCCTGAGCTGCAAGGCTGAATGCGGAGCCGCTGCCGCTAGTAGGCCGCGCCGGCCGATCTCGCCGTAGAACGAGAGAGGGCAGTGATGGCTGCCCACAGAGCGGCGCTCTCCCGGAGCGCAATCAGGGTGGTACCGCGGAAGGCTATCGTGCCCTTTCGTCCCTAGTGGATGGAAGGGCTTTCTGATTTTCCGCCCCGGAATCGAGGTCTCGACGCAGGCCTCCGACGCCGGGGTGGGATGACCTGAACAGAGGGAGAAACTTCTTGGCTGATCTCAGTGTGGATCTCGAATCCCTACACCCCCTCGAGATCCGGACCCTCCTGGCCTTCGAAGGCCAGGACCGCCCCGAGCGTTCCGACGGCGAGTTGCTCGGTCTGGCCGGCCTGGGGTCCGGCCAGATTCGGCGGGCAGTGGAGTGGCTGCTCTCCAAGGGCCTTCTCGAGGTCACCGGCGAGGCGGTTGTGGCCACCGTGTCCCTCACCGAGAACGGGCTCGATTTCGCCCGCAAGGGGGCAACACCCGAGACGGCCCTCGTGACACGCGCCGCTCAGTCCCCGGGACCAACGCTCAAGGAGCTCCAGCAGGATGACCGCTTCGACAAGGGCGAGTGGGGAAGCGCCTTCGGCGGGTTGAGAGGCGACGGCGTTGTGGCAGCCGAAGGGGACACCATCACGATCGCCGATCCGGAGAAGGCCGCGTTCTATACGGATCGCCTCATCCCCGGTCTGTACGACCGCTTCGGCGAAGGCGGTGAATCGATTCCCCTAACGGAGCTCTCCGAAGAGGTCCAGGAGTACGTCCAGAGCAAGACCCGGAAGCGCGGCAAGGGCAGGGCGCCTGTGCGGCTGGACGAACGAGCCGGGCGAGCCTACCGGTTGACGGATTCCGGGGCCCACACCTTGGAGGGAATCGTTCGGGAGGGCCTAACGGGTGAGGAGGTCTCGCGGATGCTTCCCGAGATGCTGCAGGACGGTGCGTGGAAGAGCCTGTCCTTTAGGCGGTACGACCTCTCGCTCAAGCCGCCGAGGATCCTGATGGGCCGGCACCACGGGTATCGCTCCTACCTGGACGGCGTCCGCCGCAAGCTGCTGTCTCTCGGCTTCGAGGAGATGAAGGGGTCTCTTGTGGAAACCGAGTTCTGGAACATGGACGCCCTCTTCATGCCTCAGTTCCATTCGGCTCGCGACATCCACGACGCCTACTACATCAAGACGCCCCGTCAGGCCAGGACGACCGAAGAGCCGTACTACTCGCAGGTGGGACGCGCTCACGAAGACGGCGGCGACACCGGTTCGCGGGGCTGGCGGTATCCCTTTGACCCGGACCGCTCACGGCGACTGATCCTGCGCACGCAGGGCACGGCCCTTTCCGCGCGGACCCTCGCAGCGGGGCCGCATATCCCGGGGAAGTACTTCGCCATCGCCCGGTGCTTCCGCCCCGACGACGTGGACGCCACCCACGCGGCCGACTTCATCCAGGTGGAGGGAATCGTTCTCGGCCACAGCATCACCTTCCGCAGCCTGCTGGGCCTGCTGAAACTCTTCGCGTTGGAGATCGCCCAGGCCAAGGACGTCCGCTACGTTCCCGATTACTTCCCCTTCACCGAACCCTCGGTGGAGCTCCAGGCCAAGCATCCCACTCGCGGCTGGATCGAGCTCGGCGGGGCGGGCCTGTTCCGTCCGGAGCTCACCCGCCCCCTGGGCGTGGACGTACCCGTCATCGCCTGGGGATTGGGGGTAGACCGTATGGCGATGGTCGCGCTGGGAATCGACGACATCCGGCACCTCTTCAGCGCCGATCTCGACTTCGTTCGCAACGAGAAATGATGGATCAGAGGAATAGACGATGCCAACGATCACAGTGATAAGAAGCGACCTCGAACGCCTTGCCGGACAGCCCTACAGCACGGATGATCTCGAGCGTGCCCTGGAGATCGCGAAGGCCGAAGTCAAGGAGGAGGACGGCGAGCACCTCCGAATCCAGCTGAAGGACACCAACCGCCCTGATCTCTGGTGCGCCGAAGGGATCGCCCGTCTGCTCAAGGGATACCGGCTGGGTCACTATGGGGACTACGACTTCCTCGAATCCGAGAGATCGGAGGGGGAGGTGGTGGTCGACGCCTCGCTTCGCCTCATCCGACCTTACATCGCCGCCTTCGCCTGCAGCGATGTCCACATCGACGGGGCTTCCCTGGAGCAGCTGATAGAAGCCCAGGAGCGCCTGACAGAGAACTACGGCAGAGGCCGGAGTGCCGTGGCCATCGGAATCTACGACGCTGCGGACATCCGCTACCCCGTGCACTATGAAGCGGTGGATCCCGAGGCAACGGCGTTCGTGCCGCTGGAGTTCGACGTCGAGATGAACCTGAACCAGATCCTGCGCGAGCACCCCACCGGCAGGACCTACGCGCACCTGCTCCAGGGGTTCGACAGGTACCCCTTCCTGCGGGATGACCGCGGGGCCGTTCTCTCCATGCCGCCGGTCATCAACAGCCAGACCGTTGGCCGCGTCGAGGTCGGAGACTCGTTCCTGTTCTGCGAGGCCACGGGCACGCAGCTCGAATCCGTGCTGCTGAGCATGGCGATTATGGCGGCGAACATGGCCGACCGGGGCGGTACCATCCAGCCCGTGACCGTCCGCTACCCGTACGACACGCCGATGGGTCGCGAGATCCGATGTCCGGCGGACCAGACCGAGCCCATCGAGGTCTCTTTCGACGAGATCCGAAGGATCGCCGGCGACGAGGTCCCGCCCGAGCAGGTGGTCACCGCGCTCCAGGCGATGGGCTACAGACAGATCGCCGTGAAAGACGACAGGGTCCGGGCGCGCCCGGCCCCTTACCGGGACGACATTCTGCATACGGTCGACCTCATCGAGGACGTCATCATCGCCACGGGTTACGACACCTTCGCGCCCGAGATGCCCAGGGACTTCACGGTCGGGAAATCCGCACCTGCCGAGGACCTGTCGGACCGCGTCCGAAACCTGATGGTGGGTTGTGGGTTCCAGGAGCTCTTTCTGCCCATCCTCGGGTCCCACAACGATCTGACCGTTCGCATGCGACATCCGGATGCCCCGGTCCTCGAGATCGAAAACCCGATGTCCGAGTACTACAGCGCCACCAGACACTCGCTCCTGCCGGGATTGCTCGGCGTGGAGAGCATCAGCCGACGGGCCGTCTATCCGCACCGTACCTTCGAGGTCGGAGAAGTCGCCGTACCTTCGCCGGAGGACGACTACGGAACTCGGACCGACATACTCCTCACAGCCATGGAGGCTGGGTCCG
>JASLMQ010000859.1 GCA_030746455.1 Candidatus Latescibacterota bacterium | reverse complement strand
GCGAACCACGAGACCACTGACTGGGCTGAGGCGTTTGCGGACCCGGATCGGTGAGCCGGATCCGGATCCAATCGGGGCCCTTCCAGGTAGCCACAAGGAGAAGATATATGCGATTTGCGATCATATCCGATACCCACTTCTACGTTCCAGGACAGGGGAAGGAAGGCGTCTGGTGGAACCGCACCCTTCAGGAGGAGACGGACCGCATCGGCAGGTGTATGGTCGAGACGATCTCGGAGTTGCAACCGGACTTCGTGATCCACTGCGGGGATATCACCGGATACTGCGACATGGAGAACTACGGCTTGGCGCTGGAGGTGCTCGACAGTCTGCCCTGTCCCTGGTATGCCGTGGTAGGGAACCACGACACGTGGTTCCCTGGGGTCCGAGACGCGTTCTCGGATCGGTTCGGCGCCCCGCGCGGACAGTGCAGCTACTCGGTTTCGCTGGGCGGGCTGCGCTTCATCTTCCTGGACAGCTGCCACTGGCAGGCGGTGGATGGCTCTGTTTCTCCCTATCTGGACAAGGAGATGTTCGACAGCGGCCAGATCCAGGGCCTTGCCCTGGCGGAGGAAGAGCTGGAGTGGCTCGACACGGAGCTGGAGACGTACAGGGACGAAACGGTCGTCCTGGTCAGCCACGCCCCACTGGGCTTCAAGCCGTCCTATCCGGTCGCGACGATGCCCAATGGCAGCCCCGGGCCGGAGGGGGGTTGTCCCCTGATCCATTTCAACGCACGATGCGGTGTGCTGGGGGACATCGCGAACCGTGAGTCGCTGCGGGAGATCCTATCGAAGCACGCCAATGTCAGAATGGCCCTGGCCGGCCACTGCCACATCTTCGATCACCACAAGGAGGACGGCATCTCCTTCGTGCAGACCGGGGCGATGCGGGAGTACCCGAACGCGTTCCGGGTGGTCGATGTCGAGGACGGCGTGGCGTCCTTCACGACCCACGGATTGAAGGACCCGTCCTATGCGCAGAGGTCGTACCTCGAGGAGAGGAACAACAGCTGGGTGGCCGGTGAAGAAGCGGATCGGACCTTCAGGGTTGCCCTCAATGCGAACACGGCGGAACCACCGATGAACACGGATAGACACTGATGAGTCAGCACCCAGGCACGATGGTACCAGGCCGAACCGAAGCTCGTGCTGTCAGCACAGGTGACTGACGAGGCGGAGCCTTCACCTCACCAGATGTGAGACGACGATTGCAGGTATGAAGCCCTCGAGCAGTCGACAGACACAGTCCGAAACCCCAGTCCGGGGCCGCCCCGAGCTTCGGATTCGGGTCAGCCTCTGTAGGCGACCCCGCGCAACGACAACTACGAGAGCCGCATCGCTCGCCGTCGTATGCCTTCTACTCACATGGTCGCCATCCCCAGGACAAGCACCGATGGCATCCACAACACGCTCAACCCTCTCCGCGATGCCCTACCGCTGGTTCTTCTCGTTCGGCTATCGCCGCAACCGAGCCGACGTGGACCGGATCAAGGCCCTGGTCGACACGGCCGCGGCCCACGGCCTGAACGGAATGGTCCTGTCCTCCTTCGGTCTCGATGGGATCACGAAGTGGAACGATGGGGAGATCGACCTGCTCAAGGAGATTGCCGCACACTGCGAGAAACGAGGAATCGAGCTGATCCCCACGGGCTTCGGGACGGGATACGGAGGAACGGCCCTGGGCTTCAGCCGCAGCTTCGCCGCGGCGCTCCCGGTGACGGTGCCTCTGGTCGCAAGAGACGGCAAGCTTCTGCCAGAGCAGGGGGAGAACCTGCTGGTCAACGCCGATTTGGCGGAACACACCGGAGATCGCCTGGTGGGATACACGACACAGGACCAGCCGGGGGTTGTCTCCTTTGTGGATCCCGACGCGGCGAGGGGCAGGCCGGCGATTCGGTTCGAGAGCTTCACCGCGAACGCGCACGGCCACGGGCGCCTTGCCCAGGATGTCGTCGTCCAGTCCGGACGCACCTACCGGTTCTCGTTCAGGGCGAAGACCCGGGATCTTGTGCCCGCCAAGCGATTGAGGGCCACCGTGCTCTCGAACGGCCGGGCGATCGCTCGGGTCCAGCCTGGACTCAAATCGACGCAGGACTGGACCGACGTCGCGCTCGACTTCATCAGCACGGTCGACGACACGATCAGCATCTACGTCGGGATCTGGGGCGGACGGAAGGGAACTTTCTGGCTCTCGGGTCTCGACTTCCGCGAGTACGGCACCGTCTCCGACATCGCGCGACGAGAGGGCACACCCATCCGGATGACAAACCACGACGGCCAGCGTGCCTACGTCGAGGGCGAGGACTTCGAGCCCATCGTCTGCAAGAGAGATCTGGGAAATCTGGTCGTACCCGAGGGATCATCGATCCGGGACGGGGACAAACTCGCGCTTTCCTGCTACCGAATACCGTACGTCGCCCACTCGTGGGGCAAGCAGATCAGCCTGTGCATGTCCAACCCCGAGCTCTATGCGCATTGGGAAAGACAGGCGAGGGCGCTCCACGAC
>JASLMQ010000858.1 GCA_030746455.1 Candidatus Latescibacterota bacterium | reverse complement strand
GGGACGCCACGCTAGGGAGAGACGGGTTGCGTCGGTCTGCTGCGGGGAGAAGATAAGCGGCGTGAGAGACCCCTGCCGAATGATGTTGGGGGGCGTTATTCCACAGGAGGAAGGAACATGGCGAAGGAGAAATTCGAGAGGACGAAGCCGCACGTCAACATCGGTACCATTGGCCATGTTGACCATGGCAAGACAACCCTGACTGCCGCGATCACCAAGCACCTGCAGCTGAAGGGCCTCGCGGAGTTTATGCCGTACGAGTCCATCGACAAGGCGCCGGAGGAGAAGGAGCGGGGCCTGACGATCAACACCGCGCACGTGGAGTATTCGACGGAGAACCGGCATTACGCCCACGTGGACTGCCCCGGTCACGCGGACTACGTCAAGAACATGATCACCGGCGCCGCGCAGATGGACGGCGCGATTCTGGTGGTGAGTGCGGCCGACGGCCCGATGATCCAGACGCGAGAGCACATCCTGCTGTCACGGCAGGTCAACGTGCCCGCCATCGTGGTCTTCATGAACAAGGTCGATATGGTGGACGATCCCGAGCTTCTCGACCTGGTGGAGCTCGAGGTCCGCGAGCTGCTCAGCCAGTACGAGTATCCGGGAGACGACATCCCCGTGATCCGGGGATCGGCCCTCAAGGCGGGTGAGAGCGACGACTCGGAGTCCGAGGACGCCAAGTGCATCTGGGAGCTGATGGATGCCGTGGACACCACCATCCCGCTGCCCGAGCGTGACGTGGACCGCGACTTCCTGATGCCCGTCGAGGATGTCTTCAGCATCACCGGGCGCGGAACGGTGGGAACAGGGCGTGTCGAGCGCGGCGTGGTGAACATCAACGAGGAAGTCGAGATCGTGGGAATCCGCGAGACCCGCAAGACCGTGGTCACCGGCATCGAGATGTTCCGGAAGCTGCTGGATCAGGGCGAGGCCGGCGACAACGTGGGCCTGCTGCTGCGAGGCGTTGAGAAGACGGACCTCGAGCGCGGAATGGTTGTATCCAAGCCAGGCTCGATCACGCCCCACACGAATTTCAAGGGCGAGGTCTACGTTCTCACTGAGAAGGAAGGCGGCCGCGCCAAGCCCTTCTTCACGGGCTACCGGCCGCAGTTCTATTTCCGCACCACGGATGTGACCGGCGCCGTCACGCTGCCGGAGGGCGTCGAGATGGTGATGCCGGGTGACAACGTGACGATGGACGTGGAACTGATCTCGCCGATCGCCCTCGAGGGGCAGCTCCGGTTCGCCATCCGAGAGGGTGGGCGCACCATCGGCGCGGGCGTGGTCACCGAGATCACCGAATAACGGATGGGGGAACCGGGTGCCTGCACAGAAAATCAGAATACGGCTTAAAGCCTACGACCACCAGGCTCTGGACCGGTCGGCCGACGAGATCGTCCGGACGGCGAAGCGTACCGGTGCTCTGATATCGGGGCCGATACCCTTGCCGACCAAGCGCTCGCTCTACACGGTACTTCGGGGTCCCAACATCGACAAGAAGTCGCGCGAGCAGTTCGAGATGCGGATTCACAAGCGCTTGATCGATATCCACAATTCGACCCCCCAAACGGTAGACGCGCTGATGAAGCTCGATCTGCCCGCGGGGATCGACATCGAGATCAAGGTGTAGCTGTGCTGGGACTAATCGGCAAAAAGGTCGGAATGACGCAGGCCTTCGATCAGGAAGGCAACCTGGTTTCGCTCACGGTGGTGGAGGCCGGGCCTTGTCCGATCGTGCAGATCAAGGACGAGGAGCGCGATGGGTATGCCTCTCTGAGGGTCGGCTTCGACGAGGTGGCTCCGGGCAAGATCAGCCGGCCGCGTCGCGGGGTCTTTGAGAAGGCCGAGGTGGCGCCTCAGCGCGTGCTTCGCGAGTTCCGGGTTGAAGACACCTCTTCCTACTCCGTGGGCGAGTGCCTAGACGTTGAGCTATTCGAGGCCGGCGAGAAGGTGGACGTGACCGGGCGGGCGAAGGGGAAGGGCTTCCAGGGCGGCGTCAGGCGCCACGGCTTCAAGGGCGGCCCAAAGAGCCACGGCCAGTCGGATCGCCACCGGGCGCCCGGCTCGATCGGCCAGAGCTCCTATCCCTCGCGCGTGTTCAAGGGAATGCGTATGGCGGGCCACATGGGCGACGGGCGAGTCACGACGAAGGGACTGCAGGTGGTGGGCGTCGACAAGGGCCGGAATCTCCTGTTGCTCAAGGGCTCGGTGCCCGGGGCTCGGGGCGGCATCGTCACGATACGCAAGCGGAACGACTAAGGGTGGGGCGTGCAGCCATGGCATCGGTTGACTTGCACAACATAGAAGGGGACGTGGTCGGGGAGGTCGATCTGCCCGAGACCGTGTTCGGGATCGAGCCCAACCAGGGCGCCCTTTACTATGCGATTCGGGGCTACCAGACCAACCAGAGGCAGGGCAATGCGCACACAAAGACCCGTGCCGAGGTAAACCTGACCAAGCGCAAGATGTACCGGCAGAAGGGCACGGGGCGCGCCAGGATGGGTACGGCCTCTTCGCCCATCCGGATCGGAGGCGGGGTGGCTCACGGCCCGAGGCCCAGGTCCTTCCGCGAGCGGGTCCCGAAGAAGGTCAAGCGTCTTGCCTTACGATCTGCCCTGTCGCTCCGCGCGTCGGAGGGCAAGGTCAAGGCCGTGGAGGATATCTCACTCGACGCGCCCAAAA
>JASLMQ010000857.1 GCA_030746455.1 Candidatus Latescibacterota bacterium | reverse complement strand
GAGCCGTCATTCCTTGGCGAGCTCCGGCATGCCGTCCCACCCGAGCTGCGCCTCGCACCACGCCGAGGACGCCAGGAGGTCGGCTTCCCCGAAGGCCCTCCCAGCCAGCTGGACTCCAACCGGCAGCCCGTTCGACGCGGTTCCCGTTGGCAGCACGCATGTGGGGAGGCCAGTGTAGCTCCACGGCGAGTTGAATGCGGGGTCACCCGTCGTGCTCAGATCTCGCGGCGCCGGCGTCAGGGTGGCCGGAGTGAGAAGCACGTCGGCGTCCCCGAACGCCCTCTGCATCTCCGAGCGGAAGCGGACCTGATGGGTTCGGGCCCGGGCGTAGTCGACGGCCGGCAGCGATAGCCCCTCCTCGATCACCGAGCGGATCGACGGCCGATAGTCGGCCGCTCGCTGCGCGAACGGCTCCGCGTGAACGGCCGCCGCCTCGGCGCACATGATCACGCGATGCATCCGGTGGAGTTCGGCGAAGCCGTCGGGCAACGACACCTCGCGGACCTCGGCGCCACCTTCCCGGAACGCCTCCACCGCACCCTCGGTTGCCGACCACGACGCCTCGTCGGCCGTCGTCTCGAAGTAGTCGCGGATCAGGCCGATGCGCGGCGCTCGCTCGTTCGACCGGGCGACCGCTGCGGCGTAGTCGGACACCGGAAGGTCCGCGCACAGGGGGTCCAGAGGATCGGGTCCGGCGATCGTGCGGAGCACCAATGCCACATCCGTGACCGTTCGCGCCAGCACGCCCGGGTGATCCAGGCTGAACGCCACTGGATGCACGCCGTACACGCTCACCCGTCCGTAGGTGGGTTTGCACCCCGAGATGCCGCAGTAGATGGCAGGTCGACTGATCGACCCGCCGGTCTGCGAGCCGAGCGCGGCGGGACACATCCTGGCGGCCACCGCCGCGGCGGTACCGCTGCTGGACCCTCCCGGGGTGTGTGCCAAGTCCCACGGATTCAGTGTCTCCGGGGGATCGAAGCATGCGAACTCCGTCGTCACCGTCTTCCCCAGGATCACGGCGCCGGCTTGCCTCAGGCGCGTCACCACGGTCGCGTCATGGTCCGGCACGAAATCGCGCAGGATCACCGAGCCCGACGAGGTGCGCATCCCCCGCGTGTACATGATGTCCTTGATGCCGATGGGGATCCCGTGGAGCGGGCCCCGGGAGCGGCCACCCGCAAGCTCCTTCCGCAGAGCTCGTGCCTGCGACCCGGCGTCCTCTCTGTCAAGGGTCACCCACGCGTGGATCCTGTCCTCCAGGGCGTCGATCTGATTCAGGCAGGCCTCGAGCAGATCCACGGGATCGAGCTTCCCCGACTGGATCTCGCGCGAAGCCTCTGTCAACGTTAGTTTGTTCGGCATCGTACCCCCTGGATTGCTCGATGCTCAGACGCTTTCTATTCTCGTCTTCACTTCAGCCGCGAACGCCTTCGCCATCTGCCGCGACTTGAGCTTCACGGCCATCCCGCCGCCCAGCGCAGCCAGCTTCCCCGAAAGCCTCGCGTCGATTCTAAACGCCACCTCGGTGGTCTCTCCCTCCCCCTCGCGGAGGTCCACCTCGTTGCGCGTCTCGAGGCGGCTGCCTGTCTTCTCGTCGGCACCGGCCATCTCCGCCACGAGACGCTTGGGCGGGTCCTCATCCACGATCCGTACCGACATCGCAAAGCGCGCCGTCAGGATCGACACCTTGGCCTCGACGGTCGCCTTGAAGGTGCCGTCGTCCAGCGCCTGGACGTCAGAGACCCCGGGAATGCACGAGCTGAACGACGCCGGGTCTCGCAGAAAGGACCACACCCGGTTCCCAGGCGCCTCGACGACGAAGCTTCGCTCCACCAGGACCGGTTGCGTGGTCATCCCTCGTCCTCGGAGAACCGGCTCGGGCTGAAGGGCTCGATCAGCGGGTCGACGCGGTCGTGGGCCACCAGGTCCGCCACCGTCTGCGCCGTGATCGCGCTGCCCAGGATGCCCAGCTTGAAGTGCCCGCTTGCCAGGCTCACGTTCTCGCAGCCGGGCAGCCGTCCGATGGCCGGGACACCGTCCTCGCACCAGGGACGAAGCCCCGCCCAGATCCGGTCGATGGGCAGGGTCCCCAGTCCCGGGGTCAGCCGGGACACGACCTCCAGGATCGACGCAATGCCCTCGGCGGTCGGCCGGACGTCGAAACCCACCAGCTCCACCGTGGACCCGATCTGCACCGACCCATCCAGCTTGGGGAGCACGGCGCCGTTGTACGAGAAGATCGGTCGTCTCACAACCTGCGAGGTGCTCACGAGCGACACCATCTGACCGCGCGCGGGCGAGATCGGGACCTCAGCCCCGAACCAGCTGCAGGGCACAGGGCTCCACGCGCCGGCTGCCACCACGAGCTGACCGGCCGAGATCTCGCCATCCGGTATGCTCACCGCCTCGAATCGGCCGTCCTCCTGCCGTACCCCCAGGGCAGGACAACCGGTGCGGATAGCCGCCCCCTTATGCGAGGCTGCCCGCGCCAGCGCCCGGACAAGGCGGCCGGGATGAAGGCACTGCTCGTCCCTGGAGAGCACACCGCATTGCACCTCGGGTGCCAGCGTGGGCTCCACCTCATGAATCGACTTCCCGTCGACCCACTCGACCGTGAGCTCCTCGATGCCGGCCCAGCCTTCGAACGCCTCACGCAGCAGCTCGGCCTCATCCTCGTCCACCGCGATCCTGAGAGAACCAGAGGGATCGTGGTCGACCTGGACCCCTGTCTCGTCCTCCAGCTCGGCCACCAGCGAAGGGAACCGGCTGGCGGAGGCCCAGTACAGGTCGAACAGCGGCGTCCGCTCCCCCTCTTCGGCGGCGTGCAGGGGAACCAGCAGGCCCGCGGACGCCGATGACGCCTCCGCCCCCACCGCCCCCCGCTCCAGCAGGACGACCTCGAGCCCCGCCTTGGCCAGCTCGTAGGCCGTCGCGCAGCCGATCACGCCGCCGCCAATGATCACCACATCCGCTGTCTGTGACATGGACGTCCCCTCGTCTATACCGTCGGGATATCTCCGGCCGGAGGATACAGTGTCTCCAGCTTCTCCGCGACCTCGTCGAAAACCTCGATCTCAGCCGCCTTCAGGTTCTCCTCCACCTGCGCCACGCTCCGCGCGCCCATAATCACGCTTGTGACCTCGGGTCGCTTCAGGCACCAGGCCATCGCAAGCTGGGCCGCCGTCACGCCCAGGTCGCCGGCGATCGCCATCAGCTCCTGCCCCTTCTTCTTGTTCTCCTCCGTCCAGTAGAGCTCCATGATCACCGAGTTCTGATCCGGGTCCGAGGCCCGCGTGCCCTCCGGAGCGTCCTCGCCCGGCTTGTACTTCCCGGTGAGCATTCCGTGCGCCAGCGGCGAGAAGATCACGTTGCCGATTCCCTCGTCGGCCGTCGTGGGAAAGACCTCCTGCTCCGGGTACCGGTAGAGCATGTTGTACCTGGGCTCATTCACCGAAATGGGCCGCGCTCCGATCTCGCGCGCGACGGCCTGCGCGCGTACCATCTGGGCGGCCGACCACTCGCTCACACCGAAGTAGAGGATCTTCCCCTGCCGCGCCAGGTCCTCCAGGGCGCGCAATGTCTCGTCCAACGGTACCGAGGGATCCGGCCGGTGGCACATGTAGATGTCCAGGTAGTCCATTCCGAGCCGTCCGAGGCTCGCGTGGCACTGCTCGAACACATGCTTGGCGGATAGGCCCTTGTCGTTCGGCCCAGGACCCACGGGCGAGAAGACCTTCGACAGGATCACCAGGTCGGACCTGGGGAAGTCCTTCAGGCATTTGCCCAGCACCCGCTCGCCTTCGCCGGTGTTGTAGGCGTTCGCCGTATCGAAGAAGTTGATGCCGTTGTCGTACGCGACCTTCACCGTGTCGCGCGAGGTCTTCTGGTCGCACTTGAACCCGATCGTCAGGTAGCTGCCCACGCCGAGCGTGCTCAGCCGCAGTCCCGACCTGCCCATCTGTCTGTATTGCATCTCATCCTCCTACGTCGGTGACCCACGAGTCCCAGCTGTCCTCACAACCGAACGTCGAATGACGAACATGCAACTCAGAATGTCGAAGGGACTACTTCGTCATTCGACATTGCCTGTTCGATATTCGTCATTCGCTCTTCACTGCTGTCTGGTCTTCTGTCGTCAGTCGTCCGTCGCCCGTCGTCCGTGGTCCGTGGTCCGCCTCTCAGATCTTCACCTTCACTTCCCGGCCTGTCTTCTGGCTCCGATAGATCCCGTCGAGAATCGCGATCACCTGGAGCGACTGCTCGGCCGGCACCGGAGACGGCGCACCCGTCGCAACGGCCTCGGCGAACTCGACGCACTCCTGCGCGTGCGGCTCCAGAAGATTCCCCGTCAGCTTCAGCGACCGGTTGTAGAGCTGCTTGGCCGCGTAGTTGGTCTCGTAGATCTCGCACTTGGGCCAGTGGCTCCCGCCCTTCGTGCCGTAGAGCCACATCTGCATGTCCTCGCCGTCGCTGTCGTGGTGGAGGAACCAGCTCACCTCCAGCATCAGGGTCGCCCCGTTGTCGAACCGCACAAGCGCCGCGGCGAAGTCCTCCACGTCGTATTCCCTGGGGACCTCGATCTTGCTCCACGAGCTGAAGGCCCCCTTCTGGCAGGCGATCTCGTTCCGGGCGACGCCGGTTACCGACACGGGATTGGGGTTCCCCAAAAACCACAGCGTCAGGTCCAGGATGTGCACGCCGATGTCGATGCACGGCCCCCCACCGCTGTGCTTCTTCAGGATGAAGCCCGGCCGCACGGACAGCCCGGCCCGCCGCAGCATCCAGCTTCGGGCGTGATAGATGTCTCCCAGCACGCCGGTCGAAAGCTCGGATTTCATCGCCTTCGCCGATCCGGAGAAGCGGAAATGCTGCGCCGTCATCAACGTCTTCCCCGATGCGTCCCGCGCCGCGATCATCTTCCGGATGAGGGCCGGCGTCGGCGCCAACGGCTTCTCGCACAGCACGTGCTTCCCCGCCTTGAGCGCCGCCACGGTGAGTGGGGTGTGGTACATGTTGGGGGTGCAGACATCGATGATGTCGATATCCGGATCTCCCATGAGGTCCTTCGGATCCGTCGACAGCTTCTCGACGCCGTTCCTGGCGCCCCACACCTTCAGTACCGATTCGTCGACATCACTGCCCGCCACCAGCTCTGCATGCTCGGAGGCCTCCCAACCGGGGATGTGGCTCCCCGCGATGCCTCCCACACCGATGATGCCCACCTTCAGCTTCTTCGCCACGGATCTCCCTCCCATTTTCGGATATCCACAGGACGCGCTAACTCCTTGCCTCCTCTGTCCGCTGTCGTCTGGGCCTCGCTGCTCTCAAGCCATCAGCTTTCAGCCCTCAGCTGTCAGCCAGGCGGGCGTTGTCCCAGCCTGGGAACCGCTTTGCGGTAGATCCTATTGATCTGGTCCAGCTGAACGCTGAAGGCTGATAGCTGCTCCTCCCGCGCCTTTCGCGTCTGGAGCCTGCCCCGAGTAGGTCCCCCGGCGCCACGGCTGGTCCAAGGCCACACCGCAGCGGGAGACAAGGTAGCGAAGGGGGACGTACCGAGGGGTAGTTCCGCCTCTGGGGTCTTGACTCCGGGGGTCTCGCAAGATAACACAGGCCGCCTTGGCTGTCCAGCGATCCCCACGTCCCCTCGGCCTTCAGCCGTCCCGCTCCGACTTCGAATAGCCGGTCATCCACTTTCCCGTTGCCCTGAGGACGTCAAGCTTCAGGTCGAAGTTCTGCCGGCGAACCGAGACCATGTCCACCACGTCGAAGCCGCAGCGGCTCACCACGCGCTCGAGGCTGGCCATGCATGCTGGCGAGCCACCGCCACCCCCTCCGGCCATGCAGATACCAATCGCCGGTTTACCGTCGGCCTTCGCCTTTCCGGATTCGTGCATGCAAACGCGACGGAGGCGGTCGGTGAACGCCCTCATGCTCTCGCTGAGATCGCTGAAGTAGACCGGCGTCGAGAAGACCACGACATCCGCGTCTCCGACCTTGTCCACCAACGACGCGAAGTCGTCCTCGATCACGCACTGTCCTTCGGTCCGACATTCTCCCCACCCAGCCTCGTCGCACTGGCGGCACCGCTCGATCTCCTGTTCCGTCAGGATGACGACCTCGCCCTCCCGCCCGGTCGCCCCGTCGATGAAGGCCTCGGCCGACTTGGCCGACCTCCCCTCGGGGTTACGACTGCCGACAAACGCCAGGATCTTCATGTCTTTTGCTCCTTTCTGTTTGCCGCCTCCCGCGGACGGGTCCCTGTGGGGATGGGGATGCCTGATCTCCACGTCACTCCCTCCTCTTGTGCTGCGTTCACACGCCCTGCGGCCCCACGTCCTAGATCGTGGACATCCTTGCATAGAAACCACAAGATATTGGGCCGATTTGGATCCGATTCGAGGTCCGGCGATGAATGGCGGAACTTACTCTTGACTTAGGAAAAACAAAGGCTTATCTTTGGGTTGCCTTCCCCCTATTGGCTCCGATGAGACACCCCTGTCTCACCGCTTCCTCCCCTTCCGGAGCGCGCGCGTCCTCCCTGTTCCAGATCCCCCGAGGTGACCCGAAGGTTCCCCCCTTCACCCGTCAACGCCAGACTCCCGCTTCGCACGAACACAGCTCTGAGCCGCCGGCCCGCCCACTCCGATGCTGGGCTGCACGGCGGTCCGCGAGGGCCCCAACACCGGGCTCCAAGCACGATAAAGGGCCCGGGGACAGGATCGCACCCGAGGCAGCCGGATTCCCGGCAAAGGAATCATCTCTCCCCGGCTGTTCGGGCCCCCTGATCCCCGGGCCTCAGTCTTCCAGCGGTCGCCCCGCATCCTCCCGCCGCAGGCGGAATGGCGCAGGGCGGCCGTTTCCATTTCCTACTTGTGGTATTCCTCGCCCCGGATGATCGTGAGGGCCCTGTAGACCTGCTCGACCAGGATCAGCCGGGCCATCTCGTGCGGAAACGTCATCCGCGAGAGGGAAAGCCTCCAGTCCGCCCGCTCGATCACACTCCGGCCCAGCCCGAAGGCCCCCCCGATCACGAAGGCGATCCGGCTCTTCCCTCCAACACCCAACCTGGCGAGCTTTCTCGACAGCTCCTCGGAGCCGCAGGACTCTCCCTCGCGGTCGAGTGCGACGGTGTAGGCGTTGTCGGGGATCGCCTGCAACAGCCGCCTCCCCTCCCGCGCCAGGATCTCGCCCGTGGGGAACCCCTTCCGGGCGCGCTCCGCCTTGACCTCCACCTGCTTCACGGACGCATAGTGGGACAGGCGGCGCGCGTAGTCGTCCACCCCATCGCGAATGGAGGCTTCTCGGCACCGTCCGACGGCGACCAGGAGGATCCGCATGTCCCCAGTATACGTACAAGAATCGCGATTTACAAGGTACTTGTTCGCCCCTGCAAGAACGGCTATACTACGGGATGTCTCGCGTCCGGCCCTCACGGGGTAAGCCTCTGGAAAGCTTGACTTTTCGGCGGTCACGCGGTAGATTTGGCGTCTTGGGTCAAGTCCTTGTTCAAGAGGTGCCTGGAGTGGTTCATCGTCTCGCCATCACGGTGCTGTCAGCCCTCCTCCTGGCGTGGTTCGGGCCCGCCCGAAATGCCGTCGCCCTGGAGCCGGGTGCCCGTATGTCCGTGGACAAGGTTCAGCGGGGCATGGTGGGGGTCGGGCGATCGGTGTTCCGTGGCACCCGAATCGACACCTTCCAGGTGGAGATCATCGGGACGCTGCACGACCTCTTTGGGCCGGGGCGGGATATCATCCTGGCCGAGCTTTCCGGCGCCCCGCTGGAGGAGGCCGGCGTCATTCAGGGAATGAGTGGCAGCCCGGTCTTCATCGATGGAAAGCTGATCGGCGCGGTGTCCCACGCGATCGGCCCCTACTTCACCAAGAGGTCCATCGCGGGGATCAGGCCGATCGACGAGATGCTCGACCTTCTT